>JANOEH010000048.1:0-8294 GCA_031413115.1 Candidatus Eiseniibacteriota bacterium
ACCTCGTCGGTGACGCCGGTGTCCATCGCGGTGACGACGGCGTCGATGATCAACTGGCCGGTGTAGGCCGCCGCCGCCGGGAGTATGCCGGCGGCGATCGTGAGCACGGCGATGACGGTAAATAGCGGCCGGCTCGCCCGAGCGGATCCTCTACCACGATGCCATCGCGCTGCAGCGACGCGGCTGGGGCTGGCTGCGATCGCTACGGGGCGCGTGACCGGGATCGCGCCGGGCGACGGGCGGCTCGAGCGCACGCTCGCGGCGGTGCGGCGCAACGAACTCGTGGCGCGCGTCGCGCCGGCCGATGCGCTCGACGGCGCCGATCCGCGCACGGCGGTGCTCGAGCCGGCGGCAGCGTGGCGCGCGCGCTGGGAAGGCGCGGGGCGCGAGGGTGCGCGGCTCCTTGCATCGAATGCGGAATTGATTGCCGACTGCACACTCGACCTCGCACTCGGCGTGCCGCGCTTTCCGGTCGCGCCGGTGCCTGCGGGGATCGCACCGTACGAGTGGCTGCGCTCGCGTTGCGAGGAGGGGATCGCGCGGCGCTACCCGTCGCTGCCGGCGGCGCGCGCGGCGCGGCGGCGGCTGGGGCTCGAACTGGAGACGATCGACCGCCTGGGCTTCACGCCGTACTTCACGCTGGTGGCCGACATCGTGGGCTTCGCCGTCGCCGCGGGCATCCCGAGCGTGGGGCGAGGCTCGGGCGCGGCGTCGATCGTCAGTTACGTGCTCGGCATCACGAACGTCGATCCGTTGCGCTATCGCCTTGCGTTCGAGCGCTTCCTCCACGCCGAGCGGCGCGACTGCCCCGACCTCGACATCGACCTGTGCTGGATCCGCCGTGACGAGGTGATCGCGCACGTCTACCGCACGTACGGCGCTACGCGCGTGGCGACGATCTCGACCCAGTGCACGCTCGGGCCGCGTGGCGCGTTCCGCGAGGCGGCGAAGGCGCATGCGGTCGCACCGCCGGTGGTCGATCGCCTGGCGCGTTTCGTGCCGCGCGACGAGGCCGGGCTCGGGCCCGACGCGGCACCGGGCGCGCTTGCCGCACTGCTGGCCGCGCCGGCGGCGCGCCATGGCATCGATCTCGGTGAGCCCGCGCTCGCCGCGGCGCTGGCCGACACGCCGGCGATGGTCGGCGTGATCGACCACCTGGGGATGCACCCGTGCGGGCTCGTCATCGCCGACACCGCGCTCACCGACTACACCGCACTCGAGGAGGCGACCAAGGGCTTCGTCGTCACCCAGCACGAGATGCGGCAGATCGAGGCGCTGGGTCTGGTCAAGATGGACCTGCTGGGCAACCGGGCGCTGACCGAGATCGGCGACACGATCGCGCGCGTGAGCGCCGTCACCGGCGGGCACGTCGTGCCGCGCGTCGACCCGCCGCCCGACGGCGACCCGACGACGGCGGCGATGCTGGCCGCGGGCGACGCGCTCGGCGTCTTTCAGTTGGAGTCGCCCGGCATGCGCAACCTGCTGCGCATGCTCGATGCCCGCGACCTCGACGACACGATCGCCGCCGTGGCGCTGATCCGCCCGGGGCCGGCGGGCACCGGGATGAAGGACCTGTACGTGCGCAGGAAACGCGGGCTCGAGCCGGTCACCTACGGGCACCCGCGCCTCGAGCCGGTGCTCGCGCCGCAGCGCGGCGTGCTGCTCTACGAGGAGGACGTGATGGCCGTCGTCGCGGCGCTGTGCGACGTCACGTTGGCCCAGGGCGACCTGTTCCGCCGTGCGCTGGGCGGGACGAAGAGCGAGGACGATCGCGCGGCGCTCAGGCGCTGGTTCGCGCACCGCGCTCGGGCCGCGGGCCTCACGCCCGACGAGGCACGCCGCGCCTGGGGCGAGGTGTCGCGCTTCGGCGCGTACGCGTTCTGCCGTGCGCACGCCGCGGGCTACGGCGTGCTCGCCTGGCAGGCGGCGTACCTGCGGGCGCACTGGCCGGCGGCGTTCGCCTCGGCGCTGGCCGACCATCACGCGGGGATGTACGCGCTGTGGGCGCACGTCGCCGACGCACAGCGCCACGGCGTGCGCTTCGTGCTGCCGTGCGTGAACGCCTCGGCGGCGGGCTTCACGCTCGAGGGCGACCCGGTCGAGGGGCCGGTGCGCGTGGGGCTGTCGCGCGTCGGTGGGCTGTCGCAGAAGACGATCGCGCGCATGCTGGCGGCGCGGGTCGACGACGCTGCGGGCGGCGGCGGCCCGTTCCGCTCGCTCGCCGACTGGCTGGGCCGCGTGCGTCCCGCGGCGGGCGAGGCAGAAACTCTCGTACGCGCTGGAGCATTTGACTTCACGGGCAGAAGGCGGGCGTCTCTTCTCGTCGAGATTGGGGCGACCGGCGCCGCCTATGGCGGCGCCGAAGAGGAAGGCGCGTTCCGCGTGCGCGCCTCGCCGCTGCCGCCGCCCGACGTGCCCGAGTTCGCGCCGTCGGCGCGGCTCATGCACGAGTGGAACGCGATCGAGCTGGGCGTGACGGCGCATCCGCTCGCCGCGTTCGCGCCGG
Source organism: Candidatus Eiseniibacteriota bacterium (assembly GCA_031413115.1). Lineage (GTDB taxonomy): Bacteria > Eisenbacteria > RBG-16-71-46 > RBG-16-71-46 > DASYSL01 > JANPEF01. The sequence goes on from JANOEH010000048.1 coordinate 2,507, forward strand.
CGCTGTGGCCGGCCGACCGCCCGTCGCGCGCCCGCGCGGCCGACGCGCCGCGCGGCTTCGACGCGGCGTGCGCGCTCGCGGAGCGAAAGGGGAAGCGCGTGCGCGTGACGGGTCTCATGGCCGCCGCCCGGCGCGTGCCGACCAAGGACGGCAAGCGCATGTACTTCCTCACGCTCGACGACGGCACGGGGCTGGTCGAATGCACGCTGTTCCCGGACGTGTACGGCCGCTGCGCGGGGGAGCTGTCAGGAAGTGGGCCCTACGTCGTCGTGGGCACGGTCGAGTCGCAGTACGGCGAGATCACGGTGACGGCGACGTCGTGCCGGCAGATGAACGCGGCAGAGGCGGGGCGGGACTCACCGGGCGGGGCGGGGGCGCGACGCGCGGAGCGGGCGCAGGAGCCGGCGAGTCGGTACGGGACGGGGTGAAGTACTTGCGCAATATCAGAACTGACATATCATGAAGGCATGGTCAACGCGAAGAGACGGAGACTGGTCGCCAAGGGATGGAAGGTCGGAGACGCGGCGGAGTTCGTCGGCCTCACGGACGGGGAGCGCGCCTATGTCGACCTCAAGGTCCGCCTGGCGGATGGTGTGCGACGACGGCGTCAGGAGCGTGGGCTCACTCAGCTCGCACTCGCGAAGGCGCTTCACTCAAGCCAGTCGCGCGTGGCGAAACTGGAGGCCGGCGATCCGACGGTGTCGCTCGACCTGTTGATCCGCTGCCTGATCGCGTTAGGAGTCTCGCGCCGGGGCCTGGCGAGGATCATCGAAGCCAAGGGGGGCCGAGGGGTTTGATCGACAGGATCGGATGGAACAACGCATGAGGGCGCGTGGGAGTAGAATGAGGCGTGCTGCCCGCACGCGGAGAAGTCGATGCAGATCAACGGAAAGTGGTTGAAAGTTGCCGCCGCGCCCGCGGGCGCGCTCCTCCTGATTGCCGCCTGCTCGAATGGCAAAACGACGACGATCGGGCAGGTCGAGGTGGATTGCACCCGATCGATGTTGCTCGACGCCGATTCCAGTCTCGTTCTCCTGGTTCCGGAACAGCGCATCGTCGTCGACGTGAACGCGTCGGCGAACCTCGAGTCGAGCGGTCAGTGGGTCTACACGTATCGCCTGACGAGTGATGAAACGAGCACCAACGACGTAGACGGGTTCGCGCTCATGCCCGTGCAGGCCGAGACACCGGTTGTGACGCCCCAGCACTGGGGACACAACTTCTGCAACCAGCCCGGGAAGGAGTCGGCCCTGGTCTGGTTCGTGAGCGATATGGGGACGCTACCCAATGGGTGGGTCGACACCGGAAACATCCCCCCAAGCGAGTTCGACCTGCAGCCCGGACAGGCGATAGCGGGATTCGAGTTCCGATCTCCCTATCCACCTGCACCACATGCCCTCCGCTTCTTCGTCACGGGATTCGACACGCTTCGAAGCTACGAGGGCGAGGGGGACTACGACCCTGATCCCTCGATGTTCGAGGAAGGGGTCACGGGACTGATTCTCGGGCCTTCTGGTCCCTACGGGAGCCTTGGATCCGCGGTACGGCCTCTCGCGCTCGGTGAACCATGGCCGGATACGCTCCGAGCCTTCACCATTGTCGACTTCGCACTGGATCGAGAGGTGGACTTCGCGCTGGACGTTCTCGATGAGTCGGGGCGGATCAGTCATCGGCTCGCGCGCGGACGTCGCGGGGCAGGAAGTTATGCGCAAACGTGGTACGGGTGGGACCGACTTGGGAAGCGTGTGCCGGGTGGTCGCTATTCATTTCGACTGAGTGTCGACGGGCGGGAGGTCAACCGGCGGGGGATCGTCGTGGCTGGGCACAAGCAAGACTAGAGTGCGGTTCTGCATCCACTCAACAAGCCTCGGCCCTTCACCCCCGCGCCGCCGACTGCGCCTGCACCAGCACGAGCCGCACTTCGTCGCCTTCCTCGTTCTCGAAGCGGAAGCCGCACTTCTCGAGCACGCGGCGGGAGGCGACGTTGTGCGGGGCGAGCACGGCGTGGAGGGGGCGCACGGTGACGAGGTCGAGGAACTGGGCGAGCGCGCGCGTGGCGATGCCGCGGCCCCAGAACTCGCGGCCGATCCAGTAGCCGACTTCGCGGGTGCCGCCCTGCTCGAAGCTGACGAGGTTCCCGACGACCTGCCCGTCGACGACGATGGTGCGCAGCACGATCGACGCGTCGGCGCGGATCTTCGCCCAGTGCGCGTCGAACGCTTCCTGGTCGCGTGCGGGAAACGAGGCCATGCGATTGGACTCGGGGTCGCTCTGGTGCACGAAGAAGATCGGCAAGTCGTCGTCCTGGACTTCGCGCAGCGTGACCGCACCGCTCATCGCGTCCTCCGTCCTTGCGCGTCCGGGGTCAGCAGGGCCCGGAGCTTCTCCATCGTGGCGGCGTTGCGGGCCGTGACACGGTCGCCGAGCGTGCGGTCGACGACCGTCGCCAGGCGGCCCGCGAGGGTCCCGGCCGGACAATGAAGATACGCCGCCCGGGGGCCGAGGGCGAGTGTCTCGGGAGACCAGTCCTCCCGGGCGTGGGACTTCAGGAGGGCCAGGTCGGCCGGGTCGCGCGGGATGGCGACCAGGACGCGTGACGGCTCGGCTGCAGCGGCTGCGCGCAGCGGATTCTTCTCGAGGATGGCGTCGAGTTCGGCGGCGGGGAGGACGGTGATGCGGGAAGCCACGCCCAGCTCCGCGAGCAGGGTTGTTTCGATCCGTAACGCGATCTTGTTCGAAGGCTCGGCCTTCCGGGCCGGGGTGAACACGACGTTGCCGCTATTGAGGAGGGTGCGGACCTCACTGAAGCCCAGGGCCTCGATCATGGCGCGCAGGTCGACCATGGCGACGCGCTTCGCCTTGCCGATGTTGATGCCGCGGAACAGGGCCACGTGGGTGGCGGTCATCGGAATTCCTCGCCGTGGTAGAGTGCGCCCGATCGCGCGGGGGAGTCGCCCTCGCGTCGCGCCGCAGGGAGAACCATTCCATCCGATCCCAGGGACATCATTGGATTGTCGCTCCGGGCATGGCCCTGGTCGCGGCCTTGGCTCTCGGGTTCGCCGGTTGCGGCGCGGCCGGGGGTGACGACGCCGCGGATTCGACAGGGACCAGGGCGGGCGCCGCCCCCGATCGCCTGCGTGGGGTCGAGCCCCCGAACCGGGAGCGCAAACCAGCGTTCACTCTGAGCGACGTCGACGGCGGCCGCTACGACTTCCTCGCTGAGACGGCCGGGCGGCTGACTTTCCTCTTCTTCGGCTACACGCACTGCCCCGACATCTGCCCCGTGCACCTGGCGAACCTCGCCGCCGCGCTCGCCCGCCTGCCGCGCGCTGACGCCGATCGCGTGCGCGTGGTCTTCGTCACGACCGATCCGCAGCGCGACACACCCGAACGGATGAAGCGCTGGCTGGGCGCGTTCGACCCGGCGTTCGTGGGGCTCACCGGGACGCGCTCCGAGCTCGAGGCCGCACAGCGCGCCGCGGGCATCGCGCCGTCGGTCGCCCAGCCCGCGCCGGGCGACACGGGCTACGCGGTCGGCCATGCCGCGCAGGTGATCGCTTACGGGTTCGACGGCCGCATGCGCGCGCAGTATCCGTTCGGCACGCGACAGAAGGACTGGGCACACGACCTGCCGATCCTGCTCGGCATGGCGGGCGCGGGCGACGCGGCGGGGGACCTGCACGTCACCGGCGGCTACGCGCGGATCATGCCGACACGGGACGTGGGCGCCGGTTACTTCACCGTCGTCAATGCAAGCGGCGCGGGTGACACGCTGCGCGGCGTCGCGGTTGCGCACGCCGAGAACGCCGAGCTGCACACCATGCGTGAGACCGGCGGGCTCGTGCGCATGGTGCCGCTCGGGCAGTACGCGATCGCTTCGGGCGACTCCCTGCGCCTGCGCGAGGGCGCCGATCACCTCATGTTCGACCTGCCGGCCGGCTCGCCGGCCGCAGCGGCCGAGACGCTCGACGTCACGCTGCGCTTCGCGCGTCGGGGCGACGTGCGCCTGCGCCTGCCCGTGCGCGCCTACGGGGACGAGGGCGGACGATGACCTGGTGGTGTGCGGCGACGAACGAGCCGTGGAGCTGGGCGTGGCGCGCGTATCCCGGCGTGTGGCTGGTCGTGCTCCTGCTCGCGGTCACCGGCGTGAGGATGCTGCGGCGCAACTTCGAGCGGGAAGCCGGATCCGGGTCGTCGCAAGCGGGCCGCATCGCCTCGTTCGCCGCGGGGATGTTGTTCACCTGGGCGGCGCTCGACTGGCCGATCGGCACGCTCGGCGGCGGCTACCTGCTGGCGGCGCACACGGTGCAGTACGTGCTGCTGACGTTCATCGCCGCGCCGTTGCTGCTGATCGGATTGCGCCGCGCGTCGGGCGACGGGGCCGGGCTGCCGGGCGTGCACGCGCTGGGCTCGCTCGCGCTGTACAGTGCCATCGTCGCGGCAACGCACGTGCCGGCGTTGACCGATGCGCTGATGCGCACTCAGTGGGGCGCGGCCGTGGTCGACCTGGCGTGGCTCCTCGGTGGGATCGTCCTGTGGTGGCCGGCGCTCCATCCCGATCCGGCGCGCCGGCTCGCGCCACCCTTGCGCATGGGCTACCTGTTCGCCTCGACGCTGTTGCCCACGCTGCCGGCGGCGCTGCTGATGTTCAGCGACTACCCGTACTACGGCGTGTACGAGCTGGCACCGCGCGCATTCGGCCTGTCGGCGCACCAGGACCAGCAGCTCGCGGGCCTCATCATGAAGGTGATCGGCGACCCCATCGTGTGGCTGTCGACCGCGTTCATCTTCTTCCGCTGGCAGGCCGACAGCGAACGCGAAGCAGAAGAGAGCTAGGCCTCGGGCGTCCCGGTGTCCTCGGTCCCGCCGAGGGTCCCGGCGCGGGCGGCAGCCGCCAGTTTCGCGTAGCGGCGCCGGAACGACTCGAGCTGCTCCTCCTCCAATTCCTCCAGGTCGAGCAGCGCATTGTGGGCGCCCTGCGTCGCGCGTTGAGGGTCGGGGGGCGCCTGCGACCACCCCCGGGTCCGCCGCGGACAGTCTAACCGAGCAGGCGACGGAGATCCTGGAAGGGCGTGGAGCAGGGCCGGCCGGCCGCGTGGCGATACTCGGTCGCCCCCGACGACCAATCCACCTCGATGAGTGAGGACGACACAGTGCCGTGCGGATCGGCGTGCAGGCACACCGCGCGCGCGCCTTCGTGCGTGGAGAGGGTGGGCACGAGGTCCTCGGAGCGTTTGGGTGGGGCGAGGCGCAGGCTCGTGTGCACCGCCTCGGCCCGCGGGTCGAACGGATCGTCGACGTCGCCATGGGTCAGGACGTGCCAGCCGGGAAACAGCTCCTCGACCCGGATGCGGCCGTCCCAATAGGCGGCGAAGGCGCCGCGCGCGTCGGCGACGAACAGGGTGAACGGCGCGTAGCGGCAGGTGAGGACCTCGTCCTTCACCCAGTCGACGACCTGTGCGGCCGAGTCGAGACGCAGCGCATCGAGGCAGAGGAGCCCGCGCGAACGATCGGGCTCGCCTCCTGCGGCCCACCGCTGGGCCTCGGGTCCGACGGTCGGCGTGTTCCGGTTGAGGATTGCCGCCACGAGACGCCCGGGCTGCAGGCCGAGCCAGGTGCCGCCGGCGACCGAGTCGCGGCCCGCCACGACGTGTGGCTCACGCACCAGGACGTGGGGGGAGACGGTGGGGCGGGCGAGCGCCTCGTCACGGTTCGCGCCGAGCAGGAGCTTCCCGGCGCGCGGTCGATCGATGCCGACGATCAGAGTGCACATGGATCCCAAGGTGCA
>JANOEH010000049.1:0-4966 GCA_031413115.1 Candidatus Eiseniibacteriota bacterium
GGCTTCCGTGCTGCTACCTGGTCGACTCGGGCGGCGCGTTCCTGCCGCTGCAGGCCGACGTGTTCCCCGACCGCGCGCACTTCGGGCGCATCTTCTACAATCAGGCGCGCATGTCGGCTGCGGGGCTGTCGCAGGTCGCGATCGTGATGGGCTCGTGCACCGCCGGCGGTGCGTACGTGCCGGCAATGTCCGACGAGGTCGTGATCGTCAGGAACCAGGGCACGATCTTCCTCGGTGGGCCGCCGCTGGTGAAGGCTGCGACCGGCGAGGAGGTGAGCGCCGAGGACCTGGGCGGCGGGCTCGTCCACACGACGAAGAGCGGCGTCGCCGACCACCTCGCCGACGACGACCCGCACGCGCTCGAGATCGCGCGCGAGATCTTCGCCCACCTGGGCAGGCGTGGCGAGGCCGTGGGCCGCGCGGGCTCATTCGCGAATGTCGAGCGCGCGCCCGTCGAGGACCCCGCGTACGAAGGCGAGGAGCTGTACGGCGTGCTGCCGGTCACGCTGCGCGAGGCGTACGACGCGCGGGAGATCATCGCGCGGCTGGTCGACGGCTCGCGCTTCCACGAGTTCAAGGCGCTGTACGGGCCGACACTGGTGACCGGGTTCGCGCATCTCCACGGAATGCCGGTCGGGATCCTCGCCAACAATGGCGTGCTCTACAGCGAGTCGGCGCTCAAGGCGACCCACTTCATCGAGCTGTGCTGCCAGCGCGGCACGCCGCTGTTGTTCCTGCAGAACATCACCGGGTTCATGGTCGGGCGCACCTACGAGGCCGGCGGCATCGCCAAGGACGGCGCCAAGATGGTGAACGCCGTCGCCAACGCGAACGTGCCCAAGCTCACGCTCGTCGTCGGCGGCTCGTTCGGCGCCGGCAACTACGGCATGTGCGGCCGAGCCTACGATCCGCGCTTCCTCTTCATGTGGCCATCGGCGCGCATCAGCGTGATGGGCGGCGACCAGGCGGCCGACGTGTTGTGGACGGTGAAGGAGGACGGCCTGCGCGCCGCCGGCAAGACGCCGAAGGAGGGCGACGCCGAGGCGTTCAAGCAGCCGATCCGCGCGCGATATGAAGAGGAGGGCTCGCCCTACTACTCGACCGCGCGCCTGTGGGACGACGGGATCCTCGATCCCGCGCAGACGCGCGACGCGCTGGGCCTCGCGCTCGCGGTGGCGATGGCCGCGCCGGTGCCGGCGACCAGGTTCGGCGTGTTCCGGATGTAGGGTGCCCTCGCGCTGACGTCCGACCGCGACGCGGCCCCTCGTGTCCGATATTCACGCACGGGTTTCACCATGTCCACTTGCCCCGGGGCAAGTTGATTTGCACATACGGCTCCGCACGGATCCACTCAGAGCGCCGACTTCGCCTTCCGAAACCAGATCGACCACGTCGCCAGCCCCGCAAGGATCCACAGGAGCCCGGACACCGCGATCGGCCGCATGTCGCGCTGCATCAGGGATCCCGCGATCGCCAGCATCTCGAGCGCGGAGAAGCCGATGGCGACGGCGACGAGCCCGCGCGATCCCCGCTCGGCCACCGGCAGGCCCCGCCGCAGCAGCGGAAGCGCGAGCCCCGTCAGCGCGAAGAACACAGCATCGACGACGACCACGCCGGTCGTGAGGACGTCGGTCCGGTCGAGGCCGAGTCCGACCAGGAGCGCGGTTCCGAGCACGCCGAGAAGCAACGTCGCGGCCGCGGGCGTGGCGAACCGGTCGCTCAGCCGCGCGAACGGTGCGAAGAACTGGCCCTCGCGCGCCATCGCCCAGGTGAGCCTGGGGCCGGTGAGGAACTGCGCGTTGAGGACGCCGAACGCCGAAACCGCGACCGCGGCGGCGGCCAGCTGGCGCCCGGCCCGCGGCCACGCGGCGCCGTACGCGTCGGCGGCGAGCGACTGCGAACCCGCCACGCCGGCGAAGCCGAGAAGATCGAGGTAGGCCCAGTTCACGGCGAGATACGCGATGATCACGACGCCGACGCCGAGAACGATCGCCCGCGGCAGAACTCGCGGCGCGTCGACGACCTCCCCCGCCATCCACAGGCCCTGTTGCCAACCGCCGTACGCGAAGAGCGAAAGCGTGACGGCCGCAAAGAGCGAGGCGAAGCCGAGGGGCACGCCGTTCCCCGGAGCCGGGGCGGCCGCGCCGGCCGCGCCGCCGTCGACGAACGCCGCCACGACGACGATTCCGGCCAGGGCGACGAGTTTCAGCACGACGGTCGCGTTCTGCAGTCCTGCACCTGCGCGGACGCCGACGACATTGGCGGCGACGAGGACCCAGGTGAGCGCCGTCGCCACGGCGGTGACCCACGCCCGGCCGGGCGTGTCGCCGTGCAGGGCCACGCCCAGGTTCATCGCGCAGAGGAGGGCGATGATTGCCACGCCGCCGGCCTGCACGGCGGTGAGATTGCAAAACACGAAGAGGAACGCCGGGGCCCGGCCGTACGCGTCGCGGAGGATGTGATACTGGCCGCCGGCGAGCGGCCGCAGGCGCCCGAGTTCGGCGAACGTGAACGCGCCGAGCAGGGCAATCACGCCGCCCACGATCCACGCGAGAAGCGCGCCGGAACTCGAGCCGGCGACCCCTGCGACGTCGGCGGGCGAGAAGAAGATCCCGACTCCGACGATCGCGCCGATCACGACCGCCGTCGCGTCCCCCATCCCGAGAACGCGGGGGAGTTCCTGCCGACTGGCCATTGCACCTCCGTGCGGAGCGGGATCCGCACCTCCGTGGTCATGCGGACGGCATGACCTTCCCGCGATGCACGCGGTGAACGATCACGAAGTACGCGACCACGATGGGAATTCCCACGCTCCACCAGCCCAATGCGGTGCGCAGGCCGCTCTCCGTCGCGCCCGCGTCGTACGCCGTGATCGACAGGCCGGCCGCCCCCGACACCGCGGGCAGGATCAGCGGAAACAGGCACCCCGCGGTCGCGCCGAGCATCCCGGACACGAATGCGCACGAGCCGAGGAACGCCGCAAGCGAGCGTCCGTGGGACGTCGCCGCAAACACCGTGACGAGGCCGCCGAGCGCAAACGCCACCCCGAGCCACGCGAGGGGCCGCGCCGGCAGCACGGAGAGGAAGTCCGGCCGCACGGCCACCGTCCCCCAGGTGATCAGCGGCCACAGCAACACGACCGCCCCGTAGAATCCGCGCACGCGCCGCACGCTGCGCTCGTGCACGGCACCCGCCGTGCGCCAGGCGAGGAACGTCGCCCCGTGCGCGGTAAGCGCGAGGAGCGCGAACACGCCGGCGAGCACCGTGTACCAGTCGAGAATTCCGACCGGCGGCGTCGCGCTGAAGTCGGTGAACAGCGGGAGCTGGAACCAGCCGTCGGCGGTGAGCGGGACGCCGCGGATCAGGTTCCCCAGCGCGGCGCCGAACAGCACGGGCAGCAGCGCACTCGTCGCGGCGAAGACCACGTCCCAGAAGCTGCGCCACAGCGGTTCGCCGACATGGCTCCGGAATTCGATCGCGATGCCGCGGCCGATCAGGCACCACAGCACCAGGAAGATCGCGAGGTAGAAGCCCGACAGCCCGGCCGCGAGCGCATCGGGGAAGGCGACGAACAGCGCGCCGCCCGCGGCGAGGAGCCACACCTCGTTCGCGTCCCAGAACGGGCCGATCGCGGCGATCACGCTCCTGCGTTCGGCATCGTCCTTCGCCACGCTCAGGTGGAGCGCGCCGGCGCCCAGATCGTAGCCGTCGAGTACGACGTACGCCGTGAACATGAGCGCGACGATCCCGTACCACAGCTCAAACATGCGCGCCCCCGCCGTACTCGTGCGGCGCCTCGAGGCCGTCGGGCCCGTGCGCGATCTCGCGGGAGATCAGGAACAGGAACAGGATTCCGAGCACGAGGTAGATCCCGGCAAAGCCGATCAGCGTGAACAATGCACTGCCGGGGTGGACCAGCGGGCTGGCGCCGTCCTTCGTGCGGAACAGTCCGTAGACGAGCCACGGCTGGCGGCCGAGTTCAGCGGTCATCCAGCCCGCGGTGTTCGCGATGTACGGGAACGGAAACGCCAGCAGCAGCGCCCAGAGCACGGGGCGCGTCGTGAACAGCCGCCCGCGCCAGGCGAGCAACAACGTCGCGAGGCCGCTCAGCGCGATGAACAGTGTGCCCAGCCCGACCATGATGTGGAACGCGTAGTACAGCAGCTCGATGTTGTCGGGCCAGTTCTCCTCGGGCACGGTGTCGAGGCCGGCGACGTCGGTGTGGAACGCCCCGAAGGCGAGAAAGCTCAGCACCCCCGGCACCTGGAGCGGGTTGTCGATGCGCCGCTCCTTCACGTTGGGCTGGCCGATGATCGTGATCCCGGCGTAGGGACCGCTGGTGAAGCGGCCCTCCATCGCGGCGAGCGCGCCCGGCTGGTGCTTCGCCACGAGCTTCGCCTGGTGGTCGCCGGTCGGGAAGGCGACGAGCAGGCTCGAGGCGAGCCCCGCGATCACGCCGACGGTCACGAAACGGCGCGCGGCATCGAGGTGCTGCCCGCGCAGCAGGTAGTACGCGCCGACCGCGGCGACGACGAACGAGGCCGTGACGACGCTGGCGACCATCGTGTGCGCGTACTGCGCGAGGCCCCACGGGTTGAACACGAACGCCGCGAAGTCGGCGAGCACGAGCCGTCCGTCGGGCCCCACCGCGTAGCCGACCGGGTGCTGCATGAACGCGTTCGTCATCACGATGAAGTAGCCCGAGGCCCAGCTGCCGATGAACAGCGCGAATGCCGCGAGCCAGTGCCCGAGCGCACCGACGCGGCGCTCGCCCCACACGAGCACGGCGAGAAAGCTCGACTCGAGGAAGAACGCGAACAGGCCCTCCATCGCCAGCGTGTGGCCGACGATGTTGCCCGTGTGGCGCGAAAAGCCGGCCCAGTTGGTGCCGAACTGGAACTCCATCGGGATGCCGGTCGCCACGCCCATCGCGAAGTTGAGGCCGAAGATGCGGATCCAGAAGCGC
>JANOEH010000050.1:0-10085 GCA_031413115.1 Candidatus Eiseniibacteriota bacterium
CTGGGAGCGACGTGGGCCCGCGGCGGCGAGGCGGTGCTCATCGCAGCCGCGTTCGATGCGAAGGGCCGGGCGCGGACGCGCCTGACCGCGAGCACCACCGTGCGCCCGACGCCCGGAGGCGCCCGCACGCGCGCCGGGTTCATCCTCGAGACCGAGGCGCGCGCGTTCATCCCACCGCGCGCGCTGCCCGAGAGACGGCCACGCGCGCACGCCGGCATCCTGCTCGAGTGCAGCGGACCGCATGCGTGGGTGCTCGAGGCGCACGCGACCGACCGTGGACCGTTTGCCGATCCGCGCGCGTGGCTCATCGCCCGCGCGGAGCCTGTGCCGGGCTTGCTGCGTCTCGACCTGCGCCACGACGTGCGGCCGCGGCGCACGCTGCTCGCCGTGCGCTGCACCGCGGGAGCGCTTGCCGGCGGAGCGGAGGCGCGCTTCGATCCGGCAGGGCTGGCCCGGCGCAGCGGCTGGATCGCGGTGCGCGGCCGGCTCGGCGCCGGCGTGGTCGGGCGCCTGGAGACCCGCCTGGGCGGAGGGCGAAGCGCCCCGGTCTACGTGGACACGGACCGCCCGGGCGGGGCGCTCGTCCGGCCCGGCCGGGCCGCCGCGCGCACGCGGGTCGAACTGGCGCGCCCGGGCCGCCTCGAACCCCGGCTGGCGTGGACCCAGGTCGCCACCGCCGAAGGCCGTTCCAGCGAGGTCCGGCTGGCGGTACACTGGTTCACCGGCCCGCCTGCGGGCTCGCCCGACGACCTCGCGACCGAATGACCCCCCTGGAGGCCTGCATGGATTTCGCCACCCGGATGTCCCGGCTCGGCACCGAGACTGCATTCGAAGTGCTGGCCCGGGCGCAGGCGCTCGAGGCCCAGGGGAAGTCGGTCGTCCATCTCGAGATCGGCGAGCCCGACTTCGACACGCCCGTGCACATTCGGCGTGCCGCGGCCGACGCGCTCGAGACCGGTTGGACGCACTACGGCCCCTCGGCCGGCCAGCGCGACCTGCGCGAGGCGATCGCCGCGTCCATCGAGCGGACGCGCGGCATCTACGTCGAGCCCGACCAGGTCGTGGTCACGCCGGGCGGCAAGCCGATCCTGTTCTACACGATGCTGACGCTGCTCGAGGAGGGCGACGAGGCGATCTACCCGAACCCGGGCTTCCCCATCTACGAGTCGATGATCGACTTCGTCGGCGCCAAGGCGGTGCCGCTGCGCCTGCGCGAGGAGCGCGCTTGGTCGTTCGACGTCGACGAGCTCGCCGCGCTGATCACGCCGCGTACCAAGCTGATCGTGCTCAACTCGCCGCACAACCCGACCGGCGGCACGCTCGATCATGCGACGCTGCGCGCCATTGCCGCGCTGGCCGAGAAGCATCCGTTCATGATCCTGTCGGACGAGATCTACAGCCGCATGCTCTACGGCGGCACGCACGAGTCGATCGCCACGTTCCCCGGCCTCCAGGAGCGCACGATCCTGCTCGACGGCTTCTCCAAGACCTATGCCATGACCGGTTGGCGCCTGGGCTATGGCGTGATGGCGAAGCCGCTGGCGGTGCACATGGCGCGCCTGATGACCAACAGCAACTCGTGCACCAATACGTTCGTGCAGAAGGCGGGCGTGGCCGCGTTGAACGGCCCGCAGGGACCGGCCGAGGACATGATCGCCGAGTTCCACCGCCGCCGCGACCGCATCGTCGCGGGCTTGAACGCGCTCCCCGGCGTCACCTGCACCACGCCGGGCGGCGCGTTCTACGCGTTCCCGAACATCACCGGCACCGGCATGGCCTCGGCCGACCTGGCGCGCGCGATGCTCGACGAGGCCGGCGTGGCGGTGCTCTCGGGAACGGCATTCGGCAAGTACGGCGAGGGTTACCTCCGGCTCTCGTACGCCAACTCGATCGCCAACCTCGACACCGCGCTCGGCCGCATGGGCGCCTGGCTCGAGGAGAAGTTGAAGGCGCGCCCGCGCTGATCGATCAGGAGTCGTCGCCTGCGGCGACGCGCTCGAGACCCTTCCGGGCGGCGGTTGCGACGGGAAGAAACTTCGCGTCGGCATGCTCGAGCAGGCGCACCACCCTGCGATACTGGGTCGCGGCCTCTTCTGTGCGCCCGAGTTGCTCGAGCAGCCGGCCGCGCTCGAGGCTCGCGGGCCCCTGGTGAATCATGTCGTACCAGAAGCTGCCCCGGAGCCCGAGGAGGGCCTCCTCGGGCCTCCCGAACTCGGTGAGCAACCGGGATCGCAGGTAGCGTTCGTGCGTGAGCGTGCGAAACCCCATGCGCGCGCCCGGCTGGCTCCAGATCTTCTGGCCCTCGAGCAGGGCGAGCGACTCCCGGTGTCGTCCCTGCACGTAGGCGAGCCGCGCCCGGATCGACATGGCGTAGACCTGGCTCCACGCACGCTCGACCTCGGAGTCCCGGAATTGCTCGAGTCGGCCGGCGAAGTGCTCCGCCCGTTCCGCGCGACCGGCCGCCGCGTCGAGAAGTCCGAGCACGTAGAGGCGTGTCGTCGTCCACGATCCCTCGAACTTCAGGTAGTTCGTCCCCGCGATGCTGCCTGCGAACGACTCGTCCGACTCCGGGAGCCCGGCAAGGGCCCCGTACAGGCTGTCGCGAATCGAGGGTTCCTGCGGGACGGCCAGATCGCACGCCGTGAGCGCCCCGTAGATCGTCGCGATGGAGGGGTTGAACTCGCGCGCCTTGCGCAGCCACGAGCGGGCGGCCGCTTCGTTGCCCCGGCCCTGTTCCATCCAGGAAGAGCGGATCCGGGCATAGAGGCGGTGGACGAGAGGCTGCCCGGGCCGGTCCGCGAGTGCCAGCGCCCGAAGCGCCCCGTCGATATCCTCTTCGCGGAGGAAGGGGTCGGTCGCCATGATCAGAAGATCCGGGTCCGCCGGCTCGCGTCCCGCGAGAAACTCCAGGGCCTCTTCGCGCTGCCCGGCGAAGACCATTTGCTGGTAGCGAAGGAAGTCCCCGTCCCGAGGATCCTCGAACGTCGCGAGCAAGCGCTTTGCGATGGAGTCCGCGCGGGCCTTGTTCTTGTCGCCGAGCGCAAACGTGTACGCGTGATTGAGCGCTTCGAAATCGTCCGGGGCGAGCTGGAGCAGGCGGCTGTTCACGTCCTTCGTATCCTCGACCCGGATTCCGGCGACCGTCTGGTACACCGCGAGCGTGCGTCCCAACCCCCGCCAGGCCTCGACATCGTAGGGGTCCGAGTCGGTGAGCTGGCGGTAGGCCTTGATCGATCGATCGACATCGCCGGTCACATAGCCGGACACCGCATCGAAGTAGAGCTGCTCCCGGGAGGACCAGTTCGGCGCCGCCCGGCGCGCATGGCCGATCGTTTCGCGGGCTTGATCGAACTCCCCGATCGCGGCGTAAGACTCGACCAGACGGTTCCACGCCAGCGCGTACGTGGTGTCGGCCGCGACGGCGGCCGCGTAGTAGGCCACCGCTGCGCCCGAACCCCCGGCCCGCGAGGCAGCTTCCCCGTCGAGGTACGCGCGAATCGCGGCCAGGGGGCGCGGAGCCCGCGAGGCCACCGCCGCGTACTCGGAGGTCGCGCCCGGCCACGCGGCCAGGAGTCCGGCTGCGACACGGGCGACGAGCACGCTCATCGAGTCGATGTCGCCTTCGCTGCTCGCGGAGAACTCGACGGAGTCCATGGCCGCACCACCGAAGAAGCGGGCGCTCACCCGCAGGTGATCCCCGACGATCATCGCCTCCCCGCTGAGCCGCCGATCGGCGCCGAGGCGAGTGAGCAATCGGTTCCGGGCCGCCGGGTCGTCGAGCACCCCTGGACTTCCCTCGATCGCCTGCAGGAGGGTACGCGGGTCGACGCATCGTCGGGCCGCCGATCCGTTCAGTTCGTCCGCGAGCAGGCTGGCGAGTCCGGTCGCCAGATATTGCGCTTCGCCGCCGCCGTGCACTTGGAACGGAAGCACCGCGGCCACCGGCTCGGAGGGCCGCGGCGACGCCTCGTGCGAGCCGCCGGGAATGAAGCGAACGGCCAACCAGGCGGCCGCGACGACCAGGCCCAGTCCGGCGAGAACGAGCCCGGCCCGACGCACTCGTGGGATGGTCGGCGCCGTGCCCGTGAGGGCATCGCGCATCGCGGCGGCCGAGGGGAAGCGGTCGTCCGGCGCCGGCGCGAGCGAGCGCTCGAGGATGCGAGCGAACTCCCTGGAGATCTCCGGGTTCTCGTCCCGGATCCTCGCGGTCCCCTGTGCGGCCCGCCCGGTGACGGCCTCGAAGAGAACGCAACCCAGGCTGTACACATCGCTGCGGCCGTCGAGCCGGAGATCGCCGACCGCCTGCTCCGGGCTCATGTAACGGGGTGTCCCGATCACCGCCCCCGTGGTGGTGAGCGCCGCGTTCTCGGCTCCGCGGATCGCGCGACTGATGCCGAAGTCCGCGAGGTACGCATGTCCCTCCGCGAGCAGGATGTTCTCGGGCTTCACGTCGCGGTGAATCTCGCCATGATGGTGCGCGTAGGCGAGGGCGTCGGCGATCTCGAAGGCGATTCGTCGAACCGTCGCCTCATCGATCCGCCCGTTCGCGCGCAGGCGTTCGCGGAGGTTCTGCCCCTCGATCAGCGGCATGACGTAGAAGGCGGAGGAGGTCGTGCGCCCGGAATCCAGCACGGGAATGAGGTGCGGATGCTGGAGTCGTGCGCTGGTGCGGATTTCGCGCAGGAATCGGTCGATGCCGATCGCGTTCGCCAGCTCGGGATGAAGGACCTTGATGGCGACCGGCCGATCGTGACGAAGATCCCACGCCCGGTACACGGTGGCCATGCCGCCGCGGCCGACCTCGGCATCGACCCGGAACTGCGACTGGACCGCAGTCTTGAGTTCTTCAGGAATCATCGCCGTCTCCGCAACGGGGGGCAACACGAGCGTAGGAAGGCTATTCGATCTCCACAATCGTTGCACGCGGTAAACCGATGTCCACGGCGTGGACACCAGTTTGAACGGCCGGTCCACGCGGGGTCCCTATCGATGGCCCTTTGGTGTCTGGTCCCGCTCTTGCTTCACGTGTGGCTGCCCCCGCGACCGCCCCCGCGGAGAAGCAACATGTCCATCATGACCATGACCCGCTCGCGCCGGATCCTCGTGTTCGGCGCGGTCCTCGCGCTGTCCACCGCCCTCGCCCTCGTGCACGTCGGTGCGGCGGCGTGCGACGTGCGCCTCAACGAGTTCATGGCCGCCCCCGGCCAGGACTGGGACGGCAACGCGTTGTACTCCGCCCGCGACGACGAGTGGATCGAGCTGATCAACTTCGGGCTGCCCACCGACCTGTCCGAGTACGTGCTCACCGACGCCGACTCGACCTGGCGCTGGCGCGGCTCGGGATCGATCGGTATGGCCGAGCACCGCGCGATCTTCGGCTCCGATGCCGTGGCCTGGCAGGGCGCGAACGGGCAGTCGATCGCCGGCTTCTCGCTGGCCAACGCGGGCGACACCGTGCGGCTTTGGCACGTGACCGCCGGCGAGACGCTGCTGGTCGAGAGCTACACCTACAAGGCGCACGAGGGTGGCACCAACCGCTCGCTCGGTCGGAATCCCGACATGACCGGCGATTGGGCGCTGTTCGACGGGCTCAATCCGTACACCGGCGCGCTCACCCCGCAGGGCAACGGCTGCATGCCGACGCCCCGCAACGTGAACGGTTGCGCGATCACTCCGGCCGATCCGTCGAGCTGGGGCCGCGTGAAGGCGGTCTACCGGTAGCGGGTGGCGCGCAGAAGCAGGGACGGGGGCGCGGGCGGCGGGGGCCCGCGCCTTCCCCCGGTCCCGGGCGCATGCTAGATTTCCAGTCCCATGTCCGAGACCGCCTCCCAGATCGCCGCCGAAGACGCGCTCGCCGCCCGCCTCACGACGGGGCGCTGTCACGCGCGCGGCCGGCTCCAGTTCTCGCTCGACGAGTTGAAGGGCATGTCGCTGCGCATCCGCCGCGACATCATCACCATGCTCATCGACGCCGGCTCGGGCCACTCGGGCGGGCCGCTGTCGTGTGCCGACTTCGGCGTGGTGCTGTTCTTCCACGAGCTGAACCTCGACCCGATCGATCCCACGTGGGTCGAGCGCGACTTCTGGCATTTCTCGATCGGCCACGTCACGCCCGTCATCTACTCGCTGATGGCGGAGCGCGGCTACTTCGCGCTCGCCGACCTGATGAAGTTCCGCAAGTTCGACGGCCACCTGCAGGGCCATCCATCGCGGCACGACACGCCGGGCATCGAGGTCTCGGCCGGTTCGCTGGGCCAGGGCCTGTCGATCTGCAACGGCGTGGCACTCGCCTCGCGGCTGGATCGCAATCCACGCCGCGTCTACTGCGTGATGGGCGATGGCGAGCAGCAGGAGGGGCAGGTGTGGGAGGCGGTGATGTCGGCCGCGCACTTCAAGCTCGACAACCTGTGCGCCGTCATCGACTACAACCGGAAGCAGATCGACGGCGACGTCGAGGACATCATGGGCATCGCCCCGTTGGCCGAGAAGTACCGCTCGTTCAACTGGAACGTGGTCGAGGTCGACGGCCACGATCCCGCGCAGGTGATCGCCGGCTTCGCCGCGGCGCGCACGCACAAGGGCCGCCCGAGCGTGCTGCTGGCGCACACCGTGATGGGGCAGGGCATCTCGTACATGGCCGACGACTATCGCTGGCACGGCAAGCCGCCGAAGCGGGACGAGGGCAACACGGCCCTGATCGAGCTCGGCACCACCTACGACGCGTGGAAAGCCCGGCTTCTCGCCGGCTGAGGCGCGCCGCCCCGCCGCACCGGAGATCGCCGCCATGCCCGACATCCTGCTCGCCGATCCGCCGGCCATGAAGAAGACGCGCGAGGGCTTCGGCCGCGCGCTCGTCGACCTGGGCCACGCCGACCCGCGCGTCGTCGTGCTGGTCGGCGACCTCGTCGAGTCGACGATGACGTCGTTCTTCGCCGAGGAATTTCCCGAGCGGTTCTTCGAGATCGGCATCGCCGAGCAGAACATGGCGTGCATCGCCGCCGGCATGGCCGCGATGGGGAAGATCCCGCACTTCGCGACCTACGGCGCGTTCGCCTCGTGCCGCGCCGCCGACCAGATTCGCGTCTCGATCGCCTACTCGAACCTGCCCGTGAAGATCGGCGGTGCCCATGGCGGCATCTCGGTCGGGCCCGACGGCGCCACGCACCAGGCGATGGAGGAGTTCGCGATCATCCGCGCGATCCCCAACATGAACCTGGTCGTACCCTGCGACTTCCACGAAGCGCGCAAGGCCACGGTCGCCGCCGCGAGCATCCCGGGGCCCGTCTACATTCGCTTCGGCCGCGAGGACGTGCCCGTGGTCACCGACGAGACCACGCCATTCACGTTCGGCAAGGGCGAGGTCTTCGGTGCGGGCACGGACGTCACCGTGATCGCTTGCGGTGTGATGGTCTACGAGGCGCTCAGGGCGCGCGAGACGATGGCCGGCCGCGGCGTGTCGGTGCGCGTCATCAACCTGCACACGATCAAGCCGCTCGACGCCGCGCTCATCGAGCGCTGCGCGCGGGAGACCGGCGCCATCGTCACCGCCGAGGAGCACCAGGTGAACGGCGGCCTGGGCGGCGCCGTCGCCGAAGTGGTTGTGCGCACGCACCCGGTGCCGGTCGAGATGGTCGCGGTCCACGACCGCTTCGGCCAGTCGGGCAAGCCCGCCGAGCTGATGGCCGCGTTCGGGCTCAAGGAGCCGCACGTCGTCGCGGCGATCGAGCGGGTGATCCAGCGGCGGCGGGCGGGGCATGCCTAGGTTCCGCATGAAAACTCCTCGCGACCGCGTTGACGGGCCGGTCGCCCTGCTCCTCCTCGCCGTCGCCGTACTCCACTCCCGCGCGCTCACGCTCCCGTTCTGGGCCGACGACTTCCTGTTCCTCGACGTGGTCCGGCGCCATCCGGGATGGGCGGCGTTCGCTGCCGCCGACCCGTTTGGGAACTACTTTCGCCCGATCTCCCGCGCGGTCTGGTTCGGCGCGCTGGTGCCGTTGACCGCCGAGTCGAGCTTCGCCTTCCACCTCGCCAACCTCGTGTTGCTCGGGCTCGTAGTGCTCCTGTTCGTGAACCTCGCCCGCTCCGTCCTCGCGGGATCGTCGGCGTCACCACCGGCGGCGCGCGTGGGCGCCGTCGCCGGTGGCGCGTTTCTCGCGCTCCACTTCGCGTTCGACGTGCCGGTGATGTGGGTCTCCGGCAGCCAGGACCTGCTCGCGCTGGCGTTCGCGCTCGGCGCACTCGTCCACGCGCTTGGCGGCCGCGCCGCGTGGTCGGCGCCGGTGCTGCTGCTCGGCCTCCTGAGCAAGGAGACCGTGGCGCCGTGTGCGCTGATTCTCATCGGCCTCGCGCGCGCGCGCGGCGAGGCGTGGCAGCCGGTGTTGCGCCGCACCGCGCCGATGCTGGCCGTGACTGCAGTCTGGGCCGTCGCGTGGGCATTCGTCCGCGCGCGCGGCGGGACGAGTGGCAGCCCGCTCGGCTTCGCCGCAGACTATCCGCTCGCCGCGCTCGCGCACCTCGGCCAGGTCGCGCTCGGACTCGAGTTCCGCGAGGTCGGCCCGCCGACGATCGGCGTGGCCAGCCTCGTCGCCGTGTTGTGCGCGGTGCTCGCAACGCTGTGGGCCGCACGCGCGGGCGGCTCGCTCCCGCTGAAGGGCCGCGGCGGCCGTGCCGCCGAGGAGCGCGTGGTGCCGGTGCGCGCGCTCCTCGGCGGGCTCGCCTGGGCGCTGCTCGCGACGGTGCCGGTCGTGCCCGTCGTGCCCCTGTGGAGCGACTATTTTTACGGCTTCGCGCTGTGCGGGGTCGCGCTGTCGCTCGCAGCGACCTGCGCGGCGTTACCGGTGCGGCGAGGGGCGCTGGCGGCGGTCGTCGTGGCCGCACTCGGACTTCTCTCCGCCCAGGCGCGGTCGATCGATGCGTTCGCCGACGGCGTAGGAGCATGGACCGCGCACTCCCATCGCAATCGGCACTACCTCGACCGGGCGATGGCGCTGCAGACGCAACTCGTGCGCGACCTGAAGGCCTCGTATCCCACGCTGCTGCCCGGTAGCACGCTCTTCTTCGGCGGCATTCCGTCGTTCTGCTGCTTCCAGCTCGACGACGGGCCGTTGGTGCGCTGGGCCTACCGCGATAGGACGCTCCACTCGCACTTCATCAGTGAGTTCCGGGCGGCCAGGGCGCGCGGCAGCGTCCGCGTTCTCTTTTATGACGGATCCCGCCTCGTCGCCGTCGAGAGCGCGACGCTGATCGCTGAACTCGGGGCGGTGCTCGTCGAATTGGATCGCCTCGAGGGGGCGCGCGACGCGTTCCGCATTGCGGCCGATCGCGAGCCGGCCTCGGCCACGGAGATCCGCCTCTGGCTGCCGTGGGTGGAGCGCGCGCTCGCGCCCGACTCGTCCTCTGCGGGCGCGAAGGCGCCGGCGCAGGATCCGCGTGCGGACGAGGCGCTGGCGGCCGCGCGCGCGGCGCTCGCCGCAGGCGATTCGGCTGCGGCGTTTCACTCCCTCGAGGCGGTGGTGCAGGCCGGCACGCTCGATCCGCGTCCCCACGCAATGTTCGCCGACCTGCTCGCAACCGTTCCCGCACGTCAGGAGTCCGCGCTGAACGAGGCGTTCGTGGCGAGGACGCTCGCGCCGTACGATCCCACCTCGTGGCGACGCTGGGCGCTGCTCCTTGCCAAGCGCGGGCGCAACGAGGCGGCACTGCCGGCGATCGCGCGCTGGCGCACGCTGGCCGGGCCGGGGGCGACGGACCCGGAGCTGGAACGGATCGAAGCCCGTCTGCAGGCGTGGCGTCCGGGCGGCGCCCTCGCCCGCGAGGCCCTGCGCCGCGACGGCACGCGCTGAACGCGCGATCCGGGCGCCCTGCGCGCCCCGCGCGCACGGCCGCTTCCGGCTCCGCCTTGACGCCTCCGCCGCCCTCCGTTATCGTCCCGATCTCGATGCGGGAGTGGCGGAATTGGCAGACGCGCAGGCTTCAGGTGCCTGTGGGAGCAATCTCGTGGGGGTTCAACTCCCCCCTTCCGCACCAGTTTTCAAAAGGCAGCCCGCCGGGCTGCCTTTGCTTTTTCCGGGGGGCGCGACCGGCGG
>JANOEH010000051.1:0-17155 GCA_031413115.1 Candidatus Eiseniibacteriota bacterium
GGCGTGCGCGCTCCGGCGGGCGTATACTTCTACCAACTCGTCGCGGGCGCCGCACGCCTGCGCGGCAAGCCCCTGGTGCTGGGTAACTGTGCGGCCCCCGATCGACAGCCGGCCCGGAGCGACGCTGGTCGCTCCGGGCCGCCCTCGTCCAGGGAGGACCCGTCCGTGACTGCTGACCCTTCCCGCCCGGTTCGCGTGCGCTTCGCGCCCAGTCCGACCGGCTCGCTGCACATTGGCGGCGGACGCACCGCGCTGTTCAACTGGTTGTTCGCCCGCCATCACGGCGGTGCATTCCTGCTGCGCTCAGAGGACACGGACCTGGCGCGCTCGACCCGCGAGGCCGAGAACCTGGTGCTCGCCGACCTGCGCTGGCTGGGTCTGGCCTGGGACGAAGGCCCCGACCTGGGTGGACCCGTCGGTCCGTATCGCCAGAGCGAACGCACCGAGCTCTACAAGCGCGAGGCCGAGCGCCTGCTCGCCGCGGGCAAGGCGTTCTACTGCTATTGCACCGACGCCGAGCTCGACGAGCGCCGAAAGGCCCAGCAGAGGGCCGGGCAAGCACCGCATTACGTCGGGACCTGCCGGGACCTGACGGAGGCGCAGCGGGCCGAACGGCGCACGCAGGGCCTGCCCGAGGCGATCCGCTTTCGCGTGCCGGGCACGCCGGTGTCGTTCGCCGATCAGGTCAAGGGCACGGTCACGTTTCCGGGTGACCAGGTCGGCGACTTCGTCATCCTGCGCGGCAACGGGCAGCCGACGTACAACTTCGCCTGCGCGGTCGACGACGCCGGAATGGGCATCACGCACGTGATCCGCGCCGAGGAGCACCTGTCGAACACGCCGCGCCAGCTGATGATCTACGCCGCGCTGGGCCACGCGCCCCCGGATTTCGCGCACGTGCCATTGATCCTCAACGCCGATCGCACCAAGATGAGCAAGCGCAGCGGCGAGGAGGCGACGTTCGTCTCCGAGTTCAAGGCGCGCGGGTTTCTTCCCGAGGCGCTGATCAACTTCCTCGTGCTGCTGGGCTGGTCGTGGGACGGCGAGCAGGAGATGTTCACCATTCCCGAACTGGTCGAGAAGTTCTCGCTCGAGCGGGTGGGCTCGACCGGCGCCGTGTTCGACAAGGACAAGCTCGAGTGGATGAACGGCCAGTATCTCAAGGCCATGTCCCCGGCGGAGCGCACCGCGCGCGTCCGCGCCTTCCTGGTCGAGACCGGCGGCCTTCCTGCAGCGGACGTGGTGGGCGACGTCGACGCGTTCCTCGCCCGCGCCGTCGATGCCGTGGGTGAGCGCCTGAAGACGCTGGCCGACGTCGAGGGCTATGCCGGCTTCGCGTTCCGCGATCCGGTCGTGATCGCACCGGACGCGCTCGCCGAGTTCGTCAAGCGGGCCGAGGGGGATCGGCGCCTCGGCGCACTGGCCGTTTGCGTCGCGGCGGTCGAACCCTTCGACCTGGGACCGCTCGAGGAGGCGGTGCGCACGCTGGCCGAGAGCCTGGAGGTCAAGGCGGGGGACCTGTTCTTCCCGGCGCGCGTCGCGCTGACGGGCCGGAAGGTCGCACCGGGGATCTTCGAGGTGATGCGCCTGCTGGGGAAGGAGCGCACGGTCACGCGCCTGCGCCAGGGGGCCGAGCTGTGGCACCGCGAGCAGGCGGCGCTGCGCCAGTCGTCCTAGCCGCCCTCCCGGCAGGCTGGTGGGAGGTACAGTTGACAGGTCCGCGGGGTGTCGCTATCGTGCGCTGGTACTGAGCGCCGGGCCCGCCGGGTCCGGCGCGTCCATTTGAAGTGGCTGCAACAGCTTACGCTGCCCGGTGGTGTAACGGTAGCACGACAGGTTCTGGCCCTGTTAGTCGAGGTTCGAATCCTTGCCGGGCAGCCAAGGAGTTGGAAGCATTGCGGGTCGGCGTGAGCCGGCCCGTTTCAGTTGTTGGCGCAGCCGTTGTTGTCTCAGCCGCCGAGCGCAGCTGCGAGCAGGCGATGGAAGTGGTGCACACCCGCCTCGCGCGCCGGCGAGTAGCGGCCCCGCTCGTACAGGCGCGCGCGCACGCCGCGCTGCACCGCCTCGACGATCGCCTCGTCCTCCATCTCCACGCGATCGAGATCGCCGCCGGCCCCGGCGCCCAGCCGTGACGGATCGCTCACGTAGGACAGGAACGAGACCCTCGTCCGGTCGACGGCAAGCGGCTTGATGACGTTCACCGAGATGCCCCACGGGTAGACGTTGAGCATGGTGTTGGGCCACAGCCAGAACCAGTAGGCCGCGACGTCCGACCCGGCATCGGGCGAGCCCGCGGGCAGCGTGAAGCGATCCTCGGTCCCCCGCGCGTGACCCACCTGCAGCACCCCGTGGGGAAAGGTCTCGCAGGCATACGTCCCGTAGTTGACGATTTCGGCCAGCGCGGCGTGGACGTACGGGATGTGGAACCCTTCCAGGTAGTTGTCGAGATAGAGCGCCCAATGCGCGCCGACCTCGTAGTCGCGCGAGCGGGCGGGGGCGGGGGTGGCGGCGGCGAAGTCGAATCCCGCGAGCCGTGCGGCGACGGGTGCGATCCAGGCGTCGAACGGAACCGCCGGATCGAGTGCGGCGAAGGTGAACGGGCCCCACGTGCCGGTGGCGAGCCGCGGCAGGTCATCGGCCGGGCGCGGGAAGTCCTGCGCGTCCTCGAACTCGGGCATCGAGAGGAAGCGGCCGTCGAGGTCGAATCGTCGGCCGTGATAGCGGCAACGCAAGCGCTCGACCGAGCCAGCCTGCTCGACGAGCAGGTTGCCGCGGTGCGTGCACACGTTCGACAGGCAATGGAGCGCGCCGCCTGCATCACGGGTGATGAGAATCGGCTCCTCGCAGCCACCCTCGAGGAACGTCGCGGGCGCGACGTCGCCGGCGACGCGAACGGTGTGCGCCTGCGGCACCAGCTGCCACGAGCGGGCGAAGATCGCCTCGCGCGAACGGGCGAACAACTCCGCATCGCGGTAGACGAATGCCGGTAGCGTCTCGGCGCGGCGGATGTCGGGATCGATCGAGAACACGCGGCCTCCCTGGTTCACGGTACGAGCGGGCACGCCCCGGCCGCGGCCAGGTCCACGCCGTACTTCAGTCGATTGGCCTCATTCGTGCCCGGCAGCGTCCACAGCGTGCGCCCTTCGGCACGCAGCACGCCGAGCGCGGCCCGGTCGAGCAGGTGCGTGCACAGGACGCCGTTGCGCTCCACGGGGCCGCGCGCGCGATGCAGCGCGAGCCGGAGGTGCGGCAGCCAGTCCTGGACGACGACCGCGCTTCCCGGCTGCAACGTCGCGAGCGCCCGCTCGATGCGCGCGACGTAGGCAAGGCCCGCGACACGCCGGGCATGATCGAGCAGGATCGGGCCGCGCGCGTCGAGCACGACGGGGTGCCCGGCGATCGTGATGGCACGAGCCAGGGCCGAGGGGCCGGGGTCGTCGTCCTTGCCCGGCGCGTACAGCGAGCCGAACCACGGGGCGATCACCAGCGCCACGAGCACGGGGCGCAGCAAGCGCGGCGGCAGCGCCGCGCCGAGTGCGAGCCCGAAGAACGGAGTCGCGGGCACGACGTACGCGGCCTTGTACGGCAGGCGCAGCCACGCCGCGATCGGCAGGAGGCTCGCCACGGCCGCGCGGCCGGCGGTCGCGGCGTGCGCCTGCGCCCGCGGCGTCGCCGCGAGCGTCGCCGCCCCGGCGACGGCCAGCGCCGCCGTGCCGATCCAGCCCCACAGGTCGATGGTGAGCTTCTTCGCCACGAGCCAGGCCGGCGGGTAGCCGTGGTCGTACCAGGCAAGCGCCCCGGCGCCGCGTTCGAGCCACAGTGGCAGGTACGGCAGAGCGCCGCCGACGAGCGCGAGCGCCCCGAAGGCAACGAGGCGCCTGCCGCGCCGCGGTTCGCCCGGCATCGCCGCGTGCAGGAACAGCGCCAGGCCGGGCAGGCACACCAGGGTCGGCAGGCGCGTGCCCACCGCGAGCGCGGCGAACGCACCGGCGAGCAGCACCTTGCCGTGCGTCGCTGCGGCGAGCGCGGCGGCGACGAAGGCGAAGCCCCACGCGTAGTCGAGCGTCGAGACCGAGGCGACGAACACCGCGGGCACGCTCGCCATCGCCACGCCCGCGAGCAACGCGTGCGGCAGGCCGCGCCGCCGCCAGGCCAGGGCGAACGCGCCGGCGCCCAACGCCGAGACGAGCGCGCTCGCCCCGTTCTGGATCCACGGCGTCCGCCCGGCCGGTGCGAACGCCCACAACAGCGCGGCGCTGATGTCGTGCACGGGGTTCCCCGGCAGGCGCGGGGCGGCATAGGAGCCGGTTTCGGTCATGGCCGCGGCGGCCGCGGCGACACGCCAGGCGTCGGAGTCCCAGCCGAAGCCCGCCGCGAGAAACGGCAGCCGCAGCGCGAACGCGATCGTTGTCACGACGAGCGCGAGGCGCGCGCCGTCACGCATGCGGCGCCGCGGGATCGGGCCGCGGGATCTCGGCGAGCGGGTTCCCGCCCCAGCGCGTGCCCGCCGGCAGGCGGCGGCCCTTGGGCAGGAGCGACAGCGCGCCAAGGACCGCGCCCTCCTCCATCACCGCGCCCGGGAACACGATCGACGACTGGCCGACGGTGCAGCGCGGGCCGATCTCGATGGCCTGCAGGCGCAGGTTGCCCCCCTCGCCGACGTGGCCGATCACGACGCAGTCGCCGCCGAGCATCGCGCCGTCGCCGATCGTGATGAGGTCGAAGTCGAACATGTTGCAGGTGTTGATCATGACGCTGCGCCCGATCTTCGCCCCCATGAGCCGGTAGAAGAGGTTGAGCACCGGTGTGCCCAGGATGTGGCGCAGGATCACCACCTTGGCGAGGCCGACGAGCGTGCCGATCATCGCCCAGTGGATCGCGTACGGCGAAACGAACGGGTAGTCGCCGGGCCGTGCGCGGAAGAACGTCAGGTGCTTGATCACGACGATGAGAACGAGGAAGGTCAGCCCGAACGCGAAGTAGCCGACGCCCGCGGCGAGCGCCACGAGAAGCACCGAGTCGGTGCGGGTGGCGGCCTGCACCAGCAGGAGCGCGGGCACGAGCGCCAGTCCCATGATCGCCGCGATGACGATCTGGTAGAGAAAGGTGGCGAGCCGGAGCAGGGGATCGAGGGGCGAGCGCATGACCCGCGAATGCTAGCACCGGACGCCGGGTGCGCGGTATGGTTCGTCCATGCGTTGGACGGCGGTCGGGGCGGCGGCGGCGGGAACCGGTGTGGCGCTCGGCGCCTTTGCCGCGCATGGCCTCAGGTCCCGTCTCGCGCCCGATCTGCTCGCCGTGTTCGAGACCGGCGTCCGCTACCATCTGCTCCACGCACTTGCCCTGTTCGTCGTCGCCCTGGCCGCCGGGCGCGGGATCCCGCCCCGCACCGCCGATCGCGCCTGCGCGCTGTTCCTCGTCGGCATCGTCGTCTTCTCCGGAAGCCTGTACGCGCTCGCCCTCACGGGTGTGCGAGGCCTGGGCGCGATCACGCCCCTGGGTGGCCTGGCGTTCCTCGCCGCGTGGGCGTTGCTCGTGCGCGACCTGGCGCGCACGACTCCGGGCGCGGTCGGCGGAGCCGTGCTCGTCCTGCTCGGCCTGGTCTGCGGGTCTGCACCTGCCGTGGCCGAGACGTTCACGCCGCGCCCGGGACTGCGGCTGGTCGAGGTGGTGCGGGGTCTCGACCGCCCGGTGCAGGTGCTCGCGCCGCCCGGCGATCCGCGCCTGTTCGTCGTCGAGCAGGGCGGACGCGTGCGCATCATGCGCGATGGACGTCTGGTCGACGGCGCGTTCCTCGACGTCTCTGCGCTCACGCGCGCGGGCGGCGAGCGCGGGCTGTTGTCGCTCGCATTCCATCCGCGCTACGCCGCCAACGGATTGGTCTACGTGAACTACACCGACCGCAACGGTCACACGCGCGTCGAGCGTTACCGCGTGCCACCGAACACGCCCGATGCCGTCGATCCCGGTTCGGCGCAATTGATCCTGAAGGTCGAACAGCCGTACTCGAACCACAACGG
Source organism: Candidatus Eiseniibacteriota bacterium (assembly GCA_031413115.1). GTDB lineage: Bacteria > Eisenbacteria > RBG-16-71-46 > RBG-16-71-46 > DASYSL01 > JANPEF01. The sequence continues at coordinate 6,021 of JANOEH010000051.1, forward strand.
CGGGCACGTGTTCTTCGGCCCGGACTCGATGCTGTACGTGGCGATGGGCGACGGCGGCTCGGGCGGCGATCCCGAGGATCGCGCTCAGGATCCGCAATCCCTGCTCGGCAAGTTGCTGCGCCTCGACGTCGACCGTGGGCGGCCGTACGCGATCCCGCCGGACAATCCGTTCGCCGGACGCCCCGCGGCCGGACGGCCCGAGATCTGGGCGACCGGGCTGCGCAACCCGTGGCGTTGCGCGTTCGATCTGCCGAGCGCGACCCTGTTCATCGCCGATGTCGGCCAGAACGAGTGGGAGGAGGTCCACGTCGAGCCCGCGTCGCGCGGCGGCGTGAACTACGGCTGGAACATTCTCGAGGGCCGGGAGCCGTTCCGTCCCAGGGGCCGGTCGATGGCGACGCTGGCCCGGCCGATCGTCGTCTATCCCCACCCCGACGGCTGCTCGGTCACCGGTGGCATGGTCTACCGCGGGACGGCCATTCCGGCGCTCGTCGGGCATTATGTGTTCTCGGACTACTGCGCCGGCTGGCTGCGCAGCTTCCGGGTCGTCGACGGGCGCGCGGTCGATCTCACCGAGTGGAGCGGCGCATCGCCCGGCGCGGTAACGTCGTTCGGCACGGACGGCGCCGGCGAGCTGCACGTGGTCACGGGGGAGGGCGAATTGTACCGGATCGCCGCTGCTGGAGCGCGCACCGGGACAACACGTTGAGGCGTCAATCTCGCGTCGTTTCAAGGCCTGTCTCGCGGCCGCCGCAGGGGTTGACGCAAGGCGCAAAGGCCCGTATGTTCCCGGCTGCACCCCCCTTTCGTGGCGGTATCGTCTAGGGGTTAGGACGGATGGTTCTCAGCCATCAAACCGGGGTTCGATTCCCCGTACCGCTACCATTAGTCCAGGCGAAACAACCCACGCGCAGCCCGGCGGAATTCCGCCGGGCCTTCGCATTTGCGGATCGTCCGGCCCCGATTCGCGTCCGCAGCGAAACAGTCCGCGATCCACAGAGCCGAAACAATCCGACGTCGAGAGGCGACTCCATGCACGCAACCCGCTGCATCCACACGCAGCGAACGGGGCGGCGGATTTCGGCACAGTCGATGCTTCCTCCCTGTTGCAGCGTGCCTACAGTCCCCGCATCGCGTGTCCGGGCGTTCATCGCAGGACCCTGCCTGCCGGGGGGCGAAGGAGGATGCCATGCGTCTTGCTACTGCGCCGTCTCGTCCGTCTGCGCGGATCACCAAGCCCGGCTCGTACCTCGCCGTTCTCGCCGCTCTCGTCGTCATGTTCTGCTTCGTTTCCGCCACGCCGACGTTCGCCGACGATGACTGTTCGTGGCTTGCCGAGTTCGAGCTGGCCTACGAGCGCGGGGACGCCGTGGTGTATGGCGCGCTCCTTGCCCCGGAGTTTCGCTTCCACTTCGGCGATGCGGAGAACCAGAGCCGGCGACCGGAGGGCCGGAACAAGGAGGAGGAGCTCGCGTCGTACCTGAACCTGCATCGCGGCGTGGTTTGCGAGAACGGCGTGCGGCTGCCGCGCGCCCTCGCAATCGACGTGCAGATGGCCGGGGTGCGCGAGGGACCGGATCCCGAACGGGCGGGCTCGGCGGATCATCGACTCGTCTTCGTGCAGGCCGCGACGCTGTTCATCCGCTTCGAGGACGGAAGCCGCGTGATCGACACCGCGCCCCACGCGTTCCACCGGGTGCGGGGCCGGGCGATCGGGCGTGGCGGGGTCGATGCCGAAAGCTGCTTTGCGCGCAAGTGGATCGAGCGGCCGACCGACGCGCCCGCACTACTGGCCGCACTCGATGGAGCGGCGACCACGGCGCTCGCGTCGGGCGGCGGATTGGCGGATGCGGGCACGACGTCGGGAACGGTCGTCGGCGCCGTCGCGGGCGTGCAGCCGGCGCTGCCGACGCGGGGGCTCCTGTGGCCGAACCCGGTGCGGGCTGGTCATGGCGTCTCGCTCGCATTCGACCTGGCCAGTGCTGGCGCCGATGTGGCGCACGAAATCCTCGACGTGCGCGGCCGCCGAATCGCGCTGATCGGGCCAATGTCCGCGGCGCCGGGCCGGCGCGTGCTCGCCTGGGACGGCCGCGACGGGGCCGGCCGCACGGTGCCCGCGGGCGTCTACTTCGCGCGCGCCCGGCTCGGCGACCGCGAAGCGAGGCACCGCGTGGTAGATTCCGGCCGTGCTCACGCGACTCGCCGCCTCCCCCTCGTTCCATGCCCTGCACTACCGCAACTTCCGGCTTCTCTGGCTCGGCCAGCTCGTCTCGTTCAGCGGCACGAGCATGCAGGCGGCGGCCGTCCTCTGGCACGTCGCGGTGCTCGCGCCGCCGGACCAGAAGGGCTGGGCGCTGGGCATGGTCGGGCTCGTGCGCTTCGTGCCGATCGTGTTGTTCTCGATCCTCTCCGGCGTGGTCGCCGACGCCCACGATCGCCGTCGGCTCATGCTCTTCACCCAGAGCCTGATGGCGCTGTTCGCCTTCGTGCTCGCCGCGCTCGCCTTCCGCGGGCTCGATGCGCTGTGGCCGCTCTACCTCCTGACGGGCCTCGGCGCGGCGGCGGGATCGTTCGACGGGCCGGCGCGGCAGTCGCTGATCCCGCAGCTCGTGCCGCGGGAGGTCCTGCCCAACGCGATCTCGCTCAACACGATCATGTTCCAGACCGCCGCCGTGCTCGGCCCGTCGATCGCGGGGATCCTGATCGCCACGGCCGGCCTGCCCTGGGTATACGCGCTCAATGCCGCGTCCTTCCTCGCCGTGCTCGTCGCCCTGTGGGCGATGCGCGACGTGCCCGAGCCGCCGGCGCACACGAGGAGCGACGTGAGCCTCGCCGCGGCGCTCGAGGGGCTCAAGTTCACGTTCTCGCATCCGCTGATCCGCTCGACCATGCTGCTCGATTTCTTCGCCACGTTCTTCTCGGCGGCCACCGCGCTGCTGCCGATCTTCGCCCAGGACGTGCTCAAGGTCGGGGCGAAGGGGTACGGCTGGCTCTACGCCGCGCCGTCGGTGGGGGCGATGATCGCGGGCATCGTGATGGTCCGCACGTCCGAAGGCATCGTGAATCGCGGGCGCGTGCTGCTCTACGCCGTGGGCGTGTACGGTCTCTCGACGATTGCATTCGGCCTGTCGCGCTCGTTTGCGCTCACCTTCCTGTGCCTCGCCGTCACCGGCGCGGCCGACACGGTGAGCATGGTGCTGCGCAACGTGGTGCGCCAGCTGGCAACGCCCGACACGATGCGCGGACGCATGACCGGCGTGAACATGGTGTTCTTCATGGGGGGGCCGCAGCTGGGCGAGCTCGAGGCGGGGCTCGTAGCGCAGGCGACGACGGCGCCGTGGTCGGTGATCACGGGTGGTATCGGCTGCATCGTCGCGACCGCGTGGACCGCGTGGCGTACGCCTGAGTTGCGCGAGTACCGGCGGGTCCCGCCCGACTCCGGGAGCGAATCCTAGCTGAGCGACGGCTCCATGATCGGCGCATCGACCTCGCCGCGCGAGACGACCACCGCGGCCACCAGGTCACCGGTGACGTTCACCGTCGTGCGGCACATGTCGAGGAAGCGATCGATGCCGAGGATCATCCCCATGCCCTCGGCCGGGACGCCGATCAGCCCCAGGATCATGAGGATCACCGGCAGCGATCCCGCCGGCACGCCCGCCGTCCCGATCGAGCCCAGCACGCAGATGACGACCACCAGCGCCTGCTGCCCGAAGTCGAGCGGCACGCCGTAGAACTGGGCGAGGAACAGGACGGTCACGCCCTCGAACAGCGCGGTGCCGTTCTGGTTCGCGGTCGAGCCCAGGGTCAGCACGAAGCGGGCAACCGAGCGCGGGAGCTTCAGCTCCTCGTCGGCGACACGCAGCGCGGTGGGCAGCGTCGCGTTGCTCGAGGCGGTCGAGAACGCGGTCATCATCGCCGCCCGGCTGCCGCGGTAGAACGCGACCGGGCTCATGCCGCCGAGGAACTTCACGGCCGCGGAGTAGACGATGACGGTGTGCAGGCCGAGCCCCAGGAGCACCGTCGTCACGTAGAGCGCCAGCGGCGGCACGAGCCCGTAACCGAAGCGCGCCGCGAGCGTGAACAGCAGCGCAGCGACGCCGAACGGCGCCAGCCGCAGCACGAGGTCGATCAGCCGGGTCGACACGTCGTAGATGCCCTCGAGCACCTCGCGCAACCGCCGTGCCCCGGGCGTGGGCGCGAGCGCGAGGCCCAGGCCCAGCATCAGCGCGAAGAACATGACCGCCAGCAGGTCGCCGTTCGCCATCGCCTTGACCGCGTTGTCGGGGACGATGTTGACCAGCAGGTCGATGCCGCCCTTCGGCAGGTCGTTCGCCTGCGGCAGCGCCGAGGCGCCCTCGGCGGCGCGCGCCGCGAGCGTGGCCTTGAGCGCCGGCGACAGTGCCTCGCCGGGGCGGATCAGGTTCACCAGCCCGACGCCCAGGAACACGCACAGCACCGAGACGACGACGGTGTAAGCCAGCGTCTTCCAGCCGACGCGGCCCAGCGACTTGAGGTCGCCGACGCCAACGATGCCCAGCGGCAGCGCCGAGATCAGGATCGGGATGACGAGCACGAACAGGAGCCGCAGGAACACCTTGCCGGCCGGCTCGGTGACGTTGGCCAGGATCCAGCGCAGCCCGGGGCTGTCGGCGGCGGTGACGTGCGCGAGCGCACCGAGCCCACCGCCGATCACCATGCCGGCGAGAATCGCGCGCGGCGAAACGGTGCGACTCAGGCGCGGCCTCGCTCGCGGGCGCGCGCGGCAAGCAGCAGTGCCGAGACCGACTTGGCATCGGTGATCTCGCCATGCTCGACGCGCGACAACGCGTCGGCGAACGACATCGTGATCACGGTGAGATCTTCATCGGCCTCGGTCGCCGACGCGGTGGGGACGAGGTCGAACCCGGCGTAGAGATGAATGATCTCGTCGGTGAAGCCGGGTGTGGTGAGGATCGCACCGAGCTTCTCGAGCCGACCGGCGCGGTAGCCGGTCTCTTCCTCGGTCTCGCGCGCGGCGCAATGCTCGGGCGCCTCGCCGGCGTCGAGCTTGCCGGCGGGGATCTCGAGCAGGTATCCGCCGGCGGCATGGCGATACTGGCGGACGAGCAGGATCGTGTCGGCGTCGAGGAAGGGAACGACCGCGGCCGCGCCCGGGTGCTTGATCACCTCGAGCGCGGTGGAGTGGCCGTTGGGCAGCGTGATGGTGTCGACGAACAGGTGAACGACCCGCCCGCGGTGGATCTCGCGCGACGAGACGACGCGCGCCTTGTCGCTCATCGTCGGGACGGCGGCCCGGGGATCAGGACGACAGGACGCGCTCGCGCAGCAACTCGAGCCCGACCGGCCCCGAGCCCAGCACGCGGGCGTGGAAGTCCTTGAGCGAGAACGCCGCGCCCTGGCGGCGCTTCAGCTCCTCGCGCGTCTCCATGATCACGCGCTCGCCCACCTTGTACGAGATCGCCTGGCCGGGCCAGCCATAGTAGCGCGTGACCTCGGAGCGCGCGTAGTCCGCCTCCTCCGAGCACCGCTGCGTCAGCAGCTCGACGGCGATGTCGAAGGTCCACGCCTCGCCGGGGTGAAACGTCGGGTCGTCGGTCGGGATGGGCAGCTCGAGATGGCTGCCGATGTCGATGACCACCCGACAGGCGCGGAACATCTGCGCGCCGAGCATGCCGAGCACGTACTCGGGCTTCTCGAAGTAGCCCAGCTCGTGCATGAGCAGCTCGGTGTAGAGCGCCCATCCCTCGCCGTAGCCCGGATACCACACCGACAGCCGGTGCAGGCGCGACAGTCGATCGGCCAGCGCGACCTGGATGCCGCACTGCAGATGATGGCCCGGGAAGCCCTCGTGGTACGCGGTCGTGATGTGGCCGAACAGCGGGATGTCCGCGACCTCCTCGGGCGCGAGCGAGTACCAGACCGTGCCGGGGCGGGTGAAGTCCTCGCTCGGTTGGACGTAGTACGCGCCGAGCGCGCCTCCGGGGGGCGCTATCTTGACCTCGACCTTCCGCACCTCGTCCGGAATGTCGAAGTGCCGGCCGTCGAGGTCGGCCAGGGCGCGCACCTGCCGCTCGGTCATCAGTCGCACGAACACCTCGCGGTCGGCGGCGCAGCGCGACTTGTCCTGCTTGAGGAGCTCGAACACCTCGGCCAGTGACTTGCCCGGGGCGATCTCGGCGGCGACCTTCTTCATCTCGCTCTCGATCGAGCGGACCTGCTGCCAGCCCCACGCATACGTCTCGACGGGATCGATCGTCATGCCGAGAAAGCGGCGCGTCTGGCGCAGGTAGCGCTCGCGGCCGACCGCGTCCTTCGGCGTGGCCGACGGCAGGTACGTCGTCTCGAGGTACCGCGCGAGCGACTCGAATGCGGCACACGCCTTTGCGGCGCCGGCCTCGATGCGTGCGGCAAGCGCGGCATCGCCGACCTTCGCCGCGGCGAGCTGGCCGGGCAGGCGATGGAAGTAGGACTCCGGGCCCGCGTTGATCCGACCCTGCTCGATCGTGGCCTTCACCTGGCGGACGGCCACGACCTTGCCCTTGGTGCGGCCCGACTCGAGCGTGGTGCGGTAGCCCTCGATCGCCGCATCGATGGTCTCGAGGCGGGCCGCGATGTTCTCCCAGCCCTCGCGTGTCTTCGTGTCCATGAGGTCGAACACCTGGCGCAGCGACTGGAAGGTGGAGGCGATGTTGTTGAGGTCCACGAGGTCGTCGCCGTCCTCGTAGTAGGCACGCTCGAGCCGCAGATGCTCGGACATGACCTCGAGGGCCAGCTTCGCCCACGGATCCTCGGCGGGGGGCAGGACGGCGAGTCGCGCCTGGTAGCCCGTGATGAACTCGACGACGGCCCGGCTGCCGGTCGGGCTCAGGTCGTCCCAGCGGTGATCGTGCCCCGCGAGGCCCTGATAGGTCGCCGTCATGGGCCGCAACGCGGCCATCCGGTCCACAAACTCGCTGGACAGGTCGAAAATGTCGTGCACGCGCGTCTCGGTCGGAGGGACCACGGGAATCTCCTCTGTGGGCTGAAGGTCGAAACGAGGGTGTGACCGCGAAGACTAGCCGGTTCGCGCGGTCCTGTCCACGCCGGGAACGCGGCGGGCCGGCGGGCGTATTCGAGCTTCTGGCTTGACGGCGGCGGGTCGCGTCGGGTGTTCTCCCAGCATCATGTCCGGAGCCCCTGACCTCCAGCCGTTCATCGCGTATCGACCCGAGCGTATCGACCCCGCGCTCTCGACTGCGACCCTTGCCGCGGACCTCGCCTGCGCGCAGGGGCGGCGCTCGGTCCGCGCATTCTCGCCCGATCCGGTGCCCCGGGCATGGATCGAAGCCGCGCTCGCCATTGCGGGGACGGCCCCGAGCGGGGCGCACCGGCAACCCTGGCACTTTGCGGTGGTCGGGGATCCGGGGCTCAAGCAGCGGATTCGACACGCCGCCGAGGAGGAGGAACGCGATTTCTACTCCCGCCGCGCCCCGGCCGAGTGGCTGGCCGCGCTCGCGCCGCTGGGCACGGACGAGCACAAGGAATACCTGGAGATCGCGCCCTGGTTGATCGTCGTGTTTCGCCGCGATCCCGAAGTGCTTCCGGATGGTCGGACGCTCAAGAACTACTACGTCGGCGAGTCGGTCGGGATCGCGGTCGGGTTCCTGCTGCAGGCATTGCACCGGGCCGGACTGGCGACGCTGACGCATACACCATCCCCCATGACCTTCCTGCGGGACCTGTGCGGGCGTCCAGCGAACGAGAAACCATTCGTCCTCATTCCGGTCGGTTATCCCGCGGCCGATTGCAGGGTTCCCGACCTGAGGCGCAAGCCGCTTGCGGCGATCGCCACTTTTCACGAGGCTCCGCGTTGAAGCCGGCTGCGCCGTCGCCCGCCCTCGCGTGCGCCGCCCTGGTCGTGGGGATGCTGTTGCTCGCCCCCATTCCCGCGCACGCCTGGGGATCGCTCGGGCACCGCACGATCGCCGGCGAGTACGGCGACTCGCTGCCGTGGCCGCTCGACGGCCTGCGCAGCGAGGACGCGTGGGTCGTCGAGCACGTGCTCGATCCGGACACGCGCAAGAGCACGATCCCGTCCGAGCGCTTCCGGCACTACATCGACATCGACGCCTACCCCGAATACCACGCGGGCACGCTGTCGCACGACCGGGCCGGGCTCGAGGCCGTGTATGGCGCCGGGCAGGTCGAGCAGTGGGGGCTCGCGCCGTGGGCGATCGGCGAGACGACCGACTCGCTGACCGCGGCCATGTCGACCGGGCGCTGGGATCGCGCCCGCCTGTGGATCAGCGACCTGTGCCACTATGTCGGCGACCTGCACCAGCCGCTGCACTGCACGCTCAACTACGACGGACAGCTGACGGGCAACAACGGCATCCACTACCGCTACGAGACGCGCATGCTCGACCTCAATGCCGGCGCCCTGCTGCTCGACTCGGGACTCGTGAGCTACCTGCCGGATCCGGTCGACGCGGCGTTCGCGATCGCCGGCGCATCGCAGCAACGGGTGAGCGACGTGATCAGCGCCGACACGCAGGCCCGCAACGCCGCGGGCGGCTCGACCACCTCGGGGACGTACTACGCGGGCCTGTGGACGCGCACGTCGCTGCTGACCCTCGCGCGACTGGGCGAGGCGTCGGTGGCGACCGCCTCGTTCGTCTACACCGCGTGGGCCGACGCGGGTTTCCCGGCGGTGCCGAACGCGACCCTCGAGGTCGAGGGCGCGGCTTCGACGCGCCTCTCTCTCGCGGCCGGTCCGACGCCCGCGCACGATCGCCTCGAGCTGCGCTTCGCCCTGCCCGCCGCGGCGACGCCCGTGTTCACGCTGGTCGACGCGCGGGGTCGCCGCGTCGCGAAGTTCGAGCCCGGGCCGCAACCCGCGGGGGGTGGTCATCTCACCTGGGCCTTCGGCGGGGCGGGCGCACCCGCGCCGGGTGTCTACTTCCTGCACGTGAGCGCCGGGGAAACCACGGCCCGCACGCGCGTGGTGGTGGCCCGTTGAGCGATCTCGTCCCTGCAGCCGCGGCGACACGCGGGTTCTTCCTCGCCATCGCCGGGAACATCGGCGTGGGCAAGACCGAACTCACCGACCGCCTCGCCGCGGCCCTGGGCTGGAAGGTCTACTACGAGCCGGTGATCGAGAATCCGTACCTCGACCCGTTCTACAAGGACATGGAGCGCTGGTCGTTCCATCTCCAGATCTACTTCCTTGCCGAGCGGTTCAAGGCGCAGGTCAAGATCGGCAAGTCGGGCGAGGCGTTCATCCAGGACCGGACGATCTACGAGGACGCGGAGATCTTCGCCAAGACGCTGTTCGAGCAGGGCTCGATGCCCGAGGTCGACTACCTCAACTATCTTGAGCTGTTCCACTGCATGACCGACTTCCTGCGCCCGCCGGACCTCATCGTCTACCTGCATGCCAGCCCCGACACGCTCATGGAGCGGATCGCGCGGCGCGGCAGGGAGAGCGAGAAGGCGATCACGCGCGACTACCTCATGCGGCTCTCCTCGGCCTACGACGACTGGACGGCGCGCGCGGCGCGGCGCGGCGAGGTGCTCGTCATCGACACCGACTCGGTGCCGCTGCAGGGCCCGACGCCGGCCTTCGGCGACCTCGTCGAGATGCTCCGCCGGCGCTACCCGCCGCAGGTGGTGATGCCGCTCGTCGATCACCCGGAGCCCGTGCCGAGCCGCGCCGTCGATGGCTGAGGGCGCCGCCGCGCCACCCGCCCGGCGCAGCGCCTGGTGGACCGCGGCGCCGATCGCCTGCGCCATGGCGCTCGTCCTCTTCGCCACGGCGCCGCGCGGGCCCGCCCTGTCGGGCGACTCCGCGGTCTACCTGTCGGTCGCTGATGCGCTCGCCCACGGGCGCGGCTTCATGCAATTCAACGACGTGCCCTACACGCGGTGGGCGCCGCTCCTGCCGCTGCTCCTCGCGCCGTGGTCGGCGCTCGGGGTCGATCCCGCGCGCGCCGGACTGGGCATGAACCTGCTCGCGCTCGCCGGCGTGTTCGCCCTGGCCGCCGCGTGGCTCACGCGGCACGTCGCCTCGCTCGCGGTCCGCGCCTTTGCGCTCGCCTTCCTGTTCGCCTCGGCGACGCTGCTCGAGGCGGCGGTCTTCGTCTGGTCCGACCTCCCCTTCCTTGCGCTCGCGCTCGGCGCGCTCCACGCGTGGGACGGGCTCGATGGCGGAGCCGACGACCCCGCGTGGCGCCGGCGCATCGTGCTCGTCGCGGCGCTGTGGACGGCGGCGGCGTGCCTCATGCGCTACGCCGGGCTTGCGCTCATCCCGGTCGGCATCGCGCTCCTGTGGTCACGCCCCGCTGCCGGGGATCGGGCGGGACGCGCCGGGCGCGCCCGAGAGGCGGCCCGGTTCGCCGCCGTGGCGCTGGCGCCGATCGCCCTGTGGTGTGCGCACAATGTCGCGGTCGGCGGCGGGCCGTTCGGCCCGCACACGGCCGCCGGGGTGGGGCCGCTCGGCCACGCCTTCGACCTGCTCGTCGCGTTCGGGGTGTGGGCGATCGGCAGTGGGAGGGAAGAGTCGATGCGTGCGTGGGCCGGGGCGGCGCTGGTGGCCGGCAGCGCCCTGGCGCTGCTCGCCGCGGGGCGGTCGGCGGCATGGCCCGCGCGGGTGCCCGCGTCCGTCGTCGCCATGCTCGGGTTCATCGTCGCCTCGCTGGCGCTCCTCGTCGGCTGGAGTTCGTACTCGGCAATCGAGCGCATCCAGGAGCGCTACACGATCCCGTTCGTCGTCCCCGGCGTGCTGGTCGCCGCGTGGGCGGCCGATCGCCTGCTTGCGCGGCTCGGCCGCGTGCCGGCTCGCCGCAGGCTCGTCGCGGCCGTCGCGGGCGTCCTCGTCTTCGGGATCGGCGTGTCCGCATTCCGCGTGGCCCGTCACGTCGAGCGCTATCGCGGGCCGGGGACGTGGGGCTACAACACCGCGCCCTGGGACCGCTCGTTCGCGGGCGGACTCCTCCACGTCGTCGCCAGCCTTCCCGCCGCCGCGCGGCTCTACTCCAATGATCCCGCTGCGATCTACGCCCGCCTCCGGCGCCCGGCGCGCCTGTTGCCCGAACTCGTCCCCGGACCGGGCGGCCGGGCCGTCGTCCCCGCGGAGTGGAGCGCGGATCGCCCGG
>JANOEH010000052.1:0-1857 GCA_031413115.1 Candidatus Eiseniibacteriota bacterium
CCCTTCAGCATCTCGTCGAGCAGCTTGTCCACGTCATCGTTCTGGGCCATGGCAGGCCTCCTTCGCGGAGAGAGTCTACGCCATGACCGTTTACACAGATTGGTTTACAGTCCCTTCCCGGGAGCAACGAATACCTGCGCCGCCGCGTTGCATAGTCCCCGCATCCGCCGTTGTTTGGCCAAGCCAAGCCGCCACTTCGCGGAGTAGGATCGCCTGCCATGCTCCTCACCCCCGGCACCCGCCTCGGCCCCTACGAAATCCTCTCCCCGCTCGGCGCCGGCGGCATGGGCGAGGTGTATCGTGCCCGCGACCTGAGGCTCGGTCGCGAGGTCGCGCTCAAGGTGCTGCCCGCCGACGTCGCCTCCGACGCCGGGCAACTGGCCCGCCTCGAGCGCGAGGCGCGCACCGTCGCCGGGCTCAACCATCCGAACATCGTCACGTTGTTCTCGGTCGAGGACGAGGACGGCGTGCGCTTCCTCACCATGGAGCTGATCGAGGGCCCGCGCCTGGACCAGCCCGTCGTGCCCGGCGGGCTGCCGATCGCGCGCGTGCTCGAGCTGGGCGGCGCGATCGCGCCGACCGAGAACACATGGCTCGCCCAGCTCGGGATGGCGTACGCGCAGTCGGGGCAGACCGAGCGCGCCTACGAACTGGGCGTCGGCTCGATGTACGGGATCAAGGGCTCGTTCCTGCTGGCGCCCCTGCGGCAGCATCCGCGGTTCGTCGCGCTGCTCGCGAGAATGGGCCAGGGGTGAATCCGCGCCGACTGATCGGAACGCTACGTTCCTCGACCGGCCGGGCTGCAGTTCCTCTCCTCATCATCCTGCTCGGAGCGTATCTCGCCCTGGTCTACGGCCGGGGACTGCATCTCTCCTTCCTCAACGACGATTACGTCTTCCTCGACAAGGTTCGTGGCTTGTCCTTTTCCGAGCTCTGGAAGCCCGAAGGGCTGTTCTTCAACTGGTACCGGCCGTGGTCCCGGGAACTGCACTTCTGGGTCCTCCGAAACGTCGCAGGACTGCGCGAATGGCCGTTCCACCTCGTCAGCTTCGGGCTGTGGATGGCCACGATGGTTCTCTACTTCCTGTTCGTAAGGCGGCTGTCCGGCCCGTCAGCGGCAGCGATCGCGACGGGCGGCCTCGCGGGCCTCGCGTTGTGGAGCGCGCCGCTGCTCTGGATTTCGGGTGCGCAGGACCTCTGGATGCTCCTCTTCGCGCTCCTCTTCCTCCATGCCCTGGCGCGGGGGCGGAACGGCCTCGGATCGTTGTTCCTGCTCCTCGCACTCCTCAGCAAGGAGGCCGCCGCGATCCTGCCTGCCGTCGCGTTCTGTTTCCTGTGGCGAATCGAGGGCTGTTCTCCACTCCAGGCGCTGCGCCGAACCGCGTGGAACTGGGCGCTGCTCATTGTCTGGTTCGTCGTGCATCCGACGCTCATGGATCGATTCTTCGGTCCGCTGCAGCATTCCCTGGAGACGGAAGGCCGCCTGGGCCCGGGCTCGACGATGCTCATGACCTTGCTTGCCCAGCTGAATCTGGATGGGCGCTTCGATCCCGACGGAGGTTGGGGATTCGCCCTCATGAGAGGCCTGACCAGTGCCGTGATCCTCGCCATCCTCGTGATCGTGACGCACGGAGTGTCGCCGAGAGCAACATCGGTGGAAGAGCCGCGCCGAGCCGGCGCCGTGATTGCGTTCGGACTTCTCTGGACTGCGGCGGGATGGGCGATCCTGTTCCTGCCGTCGATCGGGTGGCACTCCTACTACGGGGTGCTGGGCTCTCTCGGCTGCTGGCTCGTGATCGGCACCGCTTTGCGTCGTCGCCTCGGCGTGGCCGTCGCGGTGGTGCTCGTCGTGGCGAC
>JANOEH010000053.1:0-5263 GCA_031413115.1 Candidatus Eiseniibacteriota bacterium
CAGGTTGGGTCGCGCAAGATGCCAAGGCACCGACGCAAGCGACCGTGATCACTTTCAGGTAGGGGTATGTTTTCATGCAGGGACAGCACGAAAAATTCACTCTCAAATACCACCTTGAAAGTAAAGTTATTTTAAAATTACAGGAACGCTGCCTACCCAATAAACCTAGCCGCCTATAATTTTTGCTAATTCGGCGAACTCGGGGCAACTAGCTTCCGGGAACATTCGAGCGAAGGCACCCGACTGGAGCCGCTGGTCGGATTCGAACGTCTTGTGCAGGTTGAGGTGCATGACGTCGAAGATCTTGCCCGGCTGCACCAGCCCGACCAGTGCGTTGAAGTTCGCGCCGTCGAGGTAGAGCTGCGCCCCGGCGGCGTGGATCATCGCGGCGGCCTCGGCGATCTGCGGCTCGAACATGCCGAGCGTCGACGGCTGGGTCACCATGACCGCGGCGACGTGCGGGCCGAGCGCGGCCTTCAGCACCTCGAGGTCGAGGCGGCCGTCCTTCGACTTGAGCTCGACCACCTTCCAGCCCACCGCGTGCACCGACGCCGGGTTCGTACCGTGCGCCGAGTCAGGCACCAGCACCGTATCGCGCGCGACGTCGCCGCGCGACTGGTGGTAGGCGCGCACGACGAGCATGCCGGTGAACTCGCCCTGCGCGCCGGCGGCCGGCTGCAGCGATACCGCGTCGAAGCCGGTGATCGCGGCGAGGTGCCGCTCGAGCGTCCACAGGAGCTCGAGCGCGCCCTGCAGCCCCTCGTCGGGCGTGCACGGGTGCGCCAGCGCCATGCCCGGCAGGAACGCGAGCTCGTCGTTGATCTTCGGGTTGTGCTTCATCGTACAGGAGCCGAGCGGATAGAAGCCCTTGTCGAGGTGATGATTGAGGCCCGACAGCCGCGTGAAGTGACGGATCACCTCGGGCTCGCTCACCTCGGGCAGCATCGCGCGCTCGGCCCGGATCGCCCACGCGGGCAGCGCGGTCGCCAGCGGGATCGCCGGCACGTCGCACGCCGGCAGACGCACGCCGCGGTGGCCGGGCGCGGAGAGCTCGGACAGCAGCGGCTCGACGATGCCCTCGGGAACGAGCGGGAGCACCGGGGAGGCCGCGGGCGGCAGGCCCGCGAGCGCTCCCGGCGGCGGGGTCGGCGGCAACGCGGCCGCAGCGCGAGCCTGGGCGGCACCCGATTGGACGCTCGGGGTCGCGGCGGTCGGCGTCATGGCGCACCTCCGTCCGTCGCGGGCGTGCGGCCGACGGCGTGGGCTAGCGCGATGGCCCAGCGGTCGATCTCGGCCTTCGTGCGCTTCTCGGTCGCGGCGACGAGCAGGATGTCGGCGTGCGCAGGATCGAACGCGCCGGCGTCGACCCCGAGCAGGAAGCCGTGCGTGCGGCCGGCGCGCACGGCCTGCGCCGCGGACATCGGCAGGCGCAGGGCCGCCTCGCGCACGAACGGCCCGTTGAAGGCAACCTGCACCCCCGCCACCGCCGCGGCGCGGGCGACCGCGTAGTGCGTCTTCTGGAACGACAGGTGGGCGACCTCGTACAGGCCGTCCTTGCCGAGCAGGCCCAGGTAGATCGTGTTCATGAGCGCAATCAGTCCCTGGTTGGTGCAGACGTTGGACGTCGCCTTCTCGCGGCGGATGTGCTGCTCGCGCGTCTGCAGCGTGAGCACGAATCCGCGGCGGCCGTGCTGGTCGCGGGTCTCGCCGACGATGCGGCCGGGGAACTTGCGGACGAACTCCCTGCGCCCGGAGAAGAAGCCGCAGACGGGACCGCCCAGGGACATCGGCGCGCCCAGCGACTGCGCCTCGCCGACGCAGAGGTCGGCGCCCAGCGCGCCCGGGGGCGTCAGCAGGGCCAGCGCGATCGGGTCGGCGACGGCGACGGCGAGCGCGCCCTTTGCCTTCGCGGCGGCGCACAGCGCGGGCACGTTCTCGATGGCGCCGACGAAGTTCGGGTACTGGAAGATCGCGCACGCCACGGTGTCGTCGAGCACTGCAGTCAGCGCGGCCGCCGAAACCGTTCCGGTCGCCGGATCGGGCGCGAGTACGGTCACGACGTCGGCGCCGAGGAACGTGCGCAGCGCCCCGATCGTGTTCGGGTGCACCGGGCCGGCGACGACGACACGCGCGCGGCCGGTCTGGTTGCGCGCCAGGTACGCCGCCTCGACCGTCGCCGAGGCGCCGTCGTACAGCGACGCGTTCGCGACGTCCATGCCGGTCAGCTCGGCGATCATGCTCTGGAACTCGAAGATGACCTGCAGGGTGCCCTGCGCCACCTCGGGCTGGTACGGCGTGTACGCGGTCATGAACTCCGAGCGCAGGGCGACGCGCGGCAAGGCGCTCGGGATGTAGTGGTCGTAGAGTCCCGCGCCGAGGAACGACGGCATGTCCTTCGCCGCGTCGTTCTTCGCGGCCAGGGCGCCGATCTCGGCGCGCAGTTCGAGCTCGGAGGCGGCAGGCGGGACCGCCAGCGGCTCGTGGATGCGCAGCTCGTCGGGCACGTCGACGAGCAGGCCCTCGAACGAGGAGACGCCGACGGCGGCGAGCATCCGGGCGCGTTCGTCGACGCTGCGACCGACGTAGCTCATGCGCCGTGGCTCGCGAGGAGGGAGGAGTACGCCTTCGCGTCGAGCAGGGCGTCGTAATCGGACGCGGCCGCCGGACGCAGCTTGATCATCCAGCCCTTGTCGTACGGCGAGCCGTTGACCAGCGCCGGCTCGCCCGCGATGTCGCCGTTGACCGCCACGACCTCGCCGGCCAGCGGCGCGTAGAGCTCGCTCACGGTCTTCACGGCCTCGATCGTGCCGAACGACTCGCCGGCCGCGACCTTGCGCCCCACCGCCGGCAGCTCGACGAACACGACGTCACCGAGTTCGCCCTGCGCGTAGTCCGTGATGCCGACGACGACGAGGTCGCCGTCCCGTTTCGCCCACTCGTGATCCTTCGTGTAGCGGAGACCGTCCGGGGTCATGAGATTCCTCTCGAGAGCGGCCGCGGTTGCGGACCGTCAGCGGTGCGAAGCCTCGGTGTAGAATGGGCGTGCGACGACGCGGGCCGACAGCTCGGTCGTTCCCGAGCGCACGACGTACTCCGTGCCATCGGCCGTGCCGGACGCGGGCACGTAGGCCATGGCGATGCTCTTCTTCAGCGTCGGCGACGACGTGCCGCTGGTGACCTGGCCGACGACGGCGCCGTCCTTCAGCACGTCCCAGCCGTGGCGCGCCACGCGCGGCGAATCGATGTGGAGCCCGACGAGACGCCGGGTCAGGCCCGCCGCCTTCGCGGCGACCATCGCGGACTTCCCCATGAAGTCGGGCTTGGCCAGTTTGACGGTCCAGCCGAGACTCGCTTCGAGCGGATGCGTCGTCCGGTCGATGTCGTTGCCGTAGAGGCAGAATCCCATCTCGAGCCGCAGGCTGTCGCGGGCGCCGAGGCCGATCGGCGCCAGGCCGACCGTCGCTCCCGCCTTGAACAACTCGTCCCACACGCGGTCGGCGGCGTCGACGTCGAAGTAGAGCTCGAAGCCGTCCTCGCCGGTGTAGCCCGTGCGGGAGAACACCATCGGCGTTCCCCACAGGTGCACACCGGTGAAGCGGTAGTAGCCCAGGTCGAGCGCGGCGTCGGGGACGAGGCCAGAAAAGATCTCGGCGGCGCGCGGTCCCTGCACGGCGAGCTGGGCGATGCGATCGGACACGTTCTCGAGCGTGACGTCGAAGCCCTTCGCGACCTCGTTGACCCACGCCCAGTCGGCCTCGATGTTGGCCGCGTTGACGACGAGCATCGCGCGGTCCTCGAAGCGGTAGGCCAGCAGGTCGTCGACGATGCCGCCGTCGGCCAGGCACATCGGCGTGTAGATGGCCTGTCCCACCTCGGCCTCACCGACCTTGTTGGTCACCAGCTTGTCGACGAACGCCCAGGTGTCCTTCCCGCGGACCTCGAACTCGCCCATGTGCGAGACATCGAACACGCCAGCGGCGGTGCGGACGGCCGTATGTTCCGACAGGATCCCGGCATACGAGACAGGCATGAGAAAGCCCGCGAACTCGATGAGCTTCGCGCCGGCCCTCTTGTGGTGCTCGAGGAAGGGCGTGGTGAGCGTGGTCATGGGTCTCCGGGGAGCGCGCCGGGCAGGCCGGCGGGTCACGTCGTCAGGCGGCGGTCGTGAAGTCGTTCACGAGGTCGACCGGACTCTAGCATGCGACTTGAGGGCCCGCAACGGGTCGCCGGGCCGCTCAGGCCGTGACGCCCAGGATCTCCATCTCCCGTCCGGCCTTGGTGAAGGCGGCGATCGCGCGGTCGAGGTGCTCGCGCGTGTGCGCCGCGGAGACCTGGACACGGATGCGCGCCTGGCCCTTCGGGACGACGGGGAAGCTGAAGCCGATCACGTAGATGCCTTCGTCGAGCATGCGGCGCGCGAGGTCGTGGGCGCGGCGCTCGTCGTGCAGCATGATCGGCACGATCGGGTGGACGCCGGGCTTCACGTCGAAGCCGGCGGCGGTGATCCCGGCGCGGAAGTGCGCCGTATTCGCCATCAGGCGGTCGCGCAGCTCGGTCGTCTCGTCGAGCAGGGCGAACACGGCGAGCGAGGCGCCGACGATCGACGGTGCGAGCGTGTTGGAGAACAGGTACGGCCGCGCGCGCTGGCGCAGGAGCGCGATCGCCGGGGCGCGTCCCGCGACGAAGCCCCCCATCGCGCCGCCCAGCGCCTTGCCCAGCGTCCCGGTGACGAAGTCGACCTCGCCGAGCACGCCACAGTGCTCGGTCGAGCCGCGGCCGGTCGCGCCCAGGAACCCGGTCGCATGGCAGTCGTCGACCAGCGTCATGGCGCGGTGCTGCTTCGCCAGGGCGACGATGCCGGCGAGGTCGGCGATCGAGCCGTCCATGGAGAACACGCCGTCGGTGACGATCAGGACGTCGCGCGCGCCCGCGGCGCGGGCGGCGACCAGCTGGGCCGCGAGGTCGGCGAGGTCGTTGTTCCGGTAGCGGTAGCGCTTCGCCTTGCACAGGCGGATGCCGTCGATCAACGAGGCGTGATTGAGCTCGTCGGAGATGATCGCGTCCTCCTCGCCGAGCAGCGGCTCGAAGACGCCGCCGTTGGCATCGAAGGCGGCGGCGAACAGGATCGAGTCGTCGAGGTGGAGGAAGCGGGCGATCGTCTCTTCGAGCTGTTTGTGGACGTCCTGCGTGCCGCAGATGAAGCGCACGCTCGACATGCCGTAGCCGCGGGCGTCGAGGGCGGTGTGTGCCGCGGCGACGACGC
>JANOEH010000054.1:0-2916 GCA_031413115.1 Candidatus Eiseniibacteriota bacterium
CGGCGCCGCTGCACGACGCGCTGACCGACATCGCCGGCCTGGCGGTCGGCCACTTCACGCACCCGGCGCGCGCCACCGGCTGCAGCGTGGTGCTCTGCCCCGCCGGTGTGGTGGCCGGCGTCGATGTGCGTGGCGGCGAGCACGATCAGGGCGAGGATGAGGAACATGGTCGTCTTCTCGATCTTCATGAAGCGGAAAAGGTTCGCGTTCTGCTCGATCCAGTCGCTGCTGCGGTACGGGTAGCCGCCGACGTCGCGCACGATCGTGCGGGCCACCTCGGGCGCGGCGAACAGGTCGTGGAGCCGGAGCTGGATGCCGGTCAGTCCGGGCGTGTCGAACAGGTCCTGGGCCGCCGCGATGGACACGTAGGCGAGCGATGAGTCGTACTCGAACAACCCCGACTCGAAGATGCCGACGACGCGGAAGGGGCGCAGCCGGGGCACGAGGCCCAGCGGCGAGTCGATCCCGCTCTGCAGCGTGGCCAGCACGACCTGGTCGCCGACGCCGGCCCGCAGGCGGGATGCGACCTCGATCCCCAGCACGACGCCCGCAGCGCTGTCGGCGGTCGATTCGGGAATGACGTCGAGCGGCGGGTGGATGTCGCGCGCGACCGTGGTGACCAGGCGCTCCCGGCGCAGGTCGACGCCCTTGACGATGATGCCGTCGGCCATGCCCTCGCGGGTGATCAGCGCCTTGGCGTAGACGAACGGCGCCAAGCCGGCGACGTCCTGGCGGGCGCGCAGCTTCGCCATGGCCAGGGTCGTGTCGGTGATGCCGACGGGATCGTACGACAGGAGCAACACGTGGGCGTTGGTGCCGGCGATGCGGTCGCGCACCTCGGTCTCGAAGCCGTTCATCACCGCCGGGACGATGACGAGCGCGGCGACGCCGATGGTCACGCCAAGGATCGAGATCCACGCCAGGAGGTTGATGAACCCCGACGTCCGCCGGGTGTGCAGGTAGCGGCCGGCGATGTGGAGGGTGACGTCCATTAGAGATCGGCTTCGCCGGACATGTCCTCGAGAGCGGCCCGTCCCTCCTCGGGACGCAGCGCCGGGAAGAGCACGACGTCGCGGATCGAGCGGCTGTCGGTGAGCAGCATCACGAGGCGATCGATGCCGATCCCGAGGCCGCCGGTCGGCGGCATCCCGTACTCGAGGGCACGGATGAAGTCCCGGTCGAGCACCTGCGCCTCGTCGTCGCCGGCGTCCTTGCGCTCCATCTGCAGGCGGAACTGGCGCTCCTGCTCGGCGGGATCGTTCTGTTCGCTGAACGCGTTGCCGATCTCCATGCCGCAGACGAACGGCTCGAAGCGCTCGGTGATCGCCGGGGCGCCGCGCTTGACCTTGGCCAGCGGCGAGATCTCGCGCGGATGATCGACGACGAACGTCGGCTGGATGAGCGAGGGCTGAACGAGGGCGCTGAACAGCTCGTCGAGCATGCCGCCGGCGCCGCTGCCGGGGCGCGCCTCGAGGCCGTGTTTCGCGCACAGGCGGCGCATGCGCGCCTCATCCATGTCCGCGACGTCCTCGCCCACGGCCCTCGTCACGGACTCGAGGATCGACACCTCGGGCCACGGCGGCGTGAAGTCGAGCTGCTTCCCCTGGTACTCGACGACCAGACCGCCGGTGAGCGCCTCGGCGCAGCGCACGATCATCTCCTCGGTCAGGCGCATGATCTGGCGGTAGTCGGCGAACGCCTGGTAGGCCTCGAGCATGGTGAACTCGGGGCTGTGCGACTTGTCGATGCCCTCGTTGCGGAAGTCGCGCGCGAACTCGTAGACGCGGTCGAGTCCGCCGACGAGGCAGCGCTTGAGGTACAGCTCGTTCGAGATGCGCAGGTAGAGGTCCATGCCGAGCGCATTGTGGTGCGTCGTGAACGGCCGGGCGAAGGCGCCGCCATACAGCGGCTGCAGCACCGGCGTCTCGACCTCGAGGAAGCCGCGACCGTCGAGGAATCGGCGAATCGTCTGGTGGAGCAGCGCGCGCCGGCGGAACACCTCGCGCACCTCGACGTTCATGAACAGGTCGGCGTAGCGCTGGCGGTAGCGCGTCTCGGGATCGGACAGTCCGTGCCACTTGTCGGGCAACGGTCGCATCGACTTCGACAGCAGCACCAGCTCGGTGGCCTGCACGGTGATCTCGCCGGTGCGCGTGCGGAAAACGGGTCCCTTCACGCCGACCCAGTCGCCGACGTCGCACAACTCCCACAGTGCATAGCCGTCGGGGCCGAGCACGTCGGCGCGGCAGTAGACCTGCACGCGGGCGCTGCCGTCGAGTACGTGGCCGAAGCCCGCCTTGCCGTGTCCGCGCCGCGTCATCAGGCGACCGGCGACGGCGACGACGGGCCCGGGCTCGGTCGTCACCGCTTCGCCCAGGTCGAGCACCTGCTGCGCGCGGTGCGTCGCGTCATAGGAATAGGGGTACGGCTCGATGCCGCGGGCGCGCAACGCGTCGAGCTTCGCCTGGCGCGCCTCGCGCCAGGCGGGCGTGGTGTCGTGGCTGGCGGCGCTCGTCGGAGCGCCGTCTCCGCGCGTCTCGTCCGGGCCGCTCAACGGGCCCCCGCCCGCGGAGCGCCCGGCAGGGGACCCTCGAGCGCGAGCTGCCCCGGTTCCTCGTCGCCGACGATCGGGTACTTGCCGGTGAAGCAGGCGTCACACCAGCCCGTCGGATCGCTCTCGCACGATTTCATGCCCGCCTCCGACAGGTAACCGATGCTGTCGACGCCGAGAAAGTGCGCGATCTCGACGTGTGACAGGCGCGCGCCGATCAGTTCGCTCCGGCTCGGCGTGTCGATGCCGTAGAAGCACGGCGAGGTGACCGGCGGCGAACCGACACGGAAATGCACCTCACGCGCACCGGCCTTGCGTACCAGTGCCACCAGCTTGCGCGACGTCGTGCCGCGCACGATCGAGTC
>JANOEH010000055.1:0-1749 GCA_031413115.1 Candidatus Eiseniibacteriota bacterium
GTTTGGCCGACCTTGAAACCGGGGTCCGTGTGCCGCTCCACGTACTGCCGCGTGTCGTAGTTGGAATGGTACGGGCCATAGCTGCCCTCGAAGTCGAACTCCATCTGTAGCGTGGGCAGTCCCAGGAAGTCCTGGAACGCCACGAAGTCCGCGCCGCTGCCAAGCGCCGCCAGTTCCACCTCGTAGCCGTCGGGTCCGCGACGGCGACGCTCCACCGGCTGTCGCTGCCATTCGTCGGCCCGCCAGCGGTCGTAGACCGACCCGCCGCCATCGTAGTGCGGCACCTCGCGCGTCACCTGCACGAGGAAGTCGCGGAGCGAGGGCGTGCCGCCGCCGTCGAAGCGGCCGCGCATCGACAGGTCGGTATTGATGTAGACGATCGCCTTCTCGCGCAGCTCGGCTTGCATCGCCTCGGCGTACTCGGTCGATCCGATCAGCCCGAACTCTTCCGCATCCCAGAAGGCGAAGACGATGGAGCGTTCAGGCGTCCACCCCGAGCGTGAGAGCGCCGCCAGGCCGCGCGCCGCTTCGAATAACGGGCCGAGCCCCGTGCCGGGATCCATCCCGCCGAAGCTCCACGCATCGTGGTGCGTGCCCAGCACAATCCAGCGGTCGGGGTCGCGTCCGGCGATGCGCCCGATCACGTTGCGGATCGGACGCCGGCTCGCATCCATCTGGACGTCGAGCCGCACGAACACCGGGCCCGGGCCGAGACGATAGGTAAAGGGCAGTGCGCCCTGGAATCCGGAACCTGACGGCGCCGCCGGGCCGGCGAGCCGCGACAGGATCTTCGACGCCTCCTTCCACGACAGCACGACGGCGGGAATCTTAGGCAACGTGGGCGCCGTGGACGGATCAAGCGCCAGTGCGCCCGAGGTGGCGCCCACGCCGGGCGTCAGCGGATCGCCGTGCCAGAACCAGCTGTACTTACCGTTGCCGCTCTGCGACTGGAAGTCGGCACGCCACGGTCCGTCGGGCCACGTCAGCCCGCGCGCATAGCCGTCATCCGCCGGATCGGAATAGATGATGATGCCGGCCGCACCGGCTCGCTCGGCGGTATGGATCTTCACGGCGCGATGGCTGCGCGCGTAGCGGGCCATCACGATCTTGCCGCGCACGTCGATGCCGGCCGCAGCCAGGCGCGCGTAGTCGGGCGGCAGGCCGTAGTTCACGTAGACCACTGGCGCCGTGACGATGCCCGACGCGGAGTAGGCGACAAACGCCGGCCCCAACTCTGGATGCGCGCCGTCGGGGTCGCGCGGATCGACGGGTTCGCGCACGACCAGGGCTTCGGCGTTCGGCGACACGATCTCCACCTTGATCGAACGGGGCGTGGAGAGATGAACGACGTACTCGCGCACTTCGGTCTGCAAACCCGCCGCGTCGAGCGCGCGCCGCACGCGATCGGCCACCGCCATCGAGCGCGCCGATCCGGCGATGTGCGGATGCTCGGTGACCTGCCGGTGCATGGCGCTGATCGACTCGGTCGAGACCCCGTTCAGAAAGCGCTGTTCGAACACCCGCGTGGCAGCGGCACGCGCCGGCGATGCGCCGAGCGGAGCCGGCGGCGGCGCGGACGCGGCCACGGGTGACTGGCGCGGCACGATCGGCAGCAGCAGTCGCGATGGGTGCGCCTGGTCATGAAGAATCGTCTGCGTCGCGGGGACTGTCGCGGCATCCTGCCCGAAGACACCGCCGGTGTTGGGATTACGGTCGAAGCGCGGGAAGTTGCTGCTCGACACCTCGAGG
>JANOEH010000056.1:0-1932 GCA_031413115.1 Candidatus Eiseniibacteriota bacterium
GGCCGCGGGCTGGTGCGGGGGGCAGTCGTCGAGCGGTTGTACCGAGAGATACGGGCGCTTCGGATCTACGAGGGCGCGAGCGAGGTGCAAAAGCTCGTGATCGGCCGCGAGGTCCTGCGGTGAGCCGCGAGGTCCTGCAGCCGCCGGGTTGGGCGCGGCCGCGCGGCTACGCGAACGGCATCGCTGCCGAGGGCCGCCAGGTGTATGTCTCGGGCCAGATCGGCTGGGATGCCGAGCAGCACTTCGTCGGCGACGACTTCGCGGCGCAGGTGCGGCAGGCGCTCGCCAATATCGTCGCCGTGCTTGCCTGTGCCGGCGCAGGCCCCGAGCACATCGTGCGCATGACCTGGTACGTCACCAGCCGCGACGAGTACAACGCCGCACTCGCCGGGATTGGCGCGCGCGCGACTTCGCAGGGGCGACATCGTGCTCGTCGACGTGAGGCCACACGCGGAGTACGAGTCCGGTCACATCAAGGGTGCGCGTTCGATCCCGATCGAGGAACTCGAGGACCGGTTGGCCGAGTTGCCGGCCGACCAGGAGGTGATCGCCTACTGCCGCGGACCTTTCTGCGCGTACGCCCACGACGCCGTCCGCCAACTTCAGACAGGAGGTCGGCGAGCGCGCCGCCTTGACCTGGGGTGGCCGGAATGGCACCTCGCGGAGAACTCGACCAAGCGGCGTCGAGCCGCATGACCACTCGGAGAGCTGACATGCCCGCCATCGGAAGGCCCGGTGCTTGGATGCGCGGCAACCTCACAACGCAGGGCTACTGCCTGAGCGATCATGAGCGTCGCGCGCTCGCAGTCGGGCTGCGGTTCTCGACCGGGCTATGCCTCGCACTCGTGGTCGTCGCACTGGCGCTTGAGTCGCCGGTGATGGTGTTCGCGCTCAGCGGGGTCGGCCTGGTCGCCAGCTTCAGCGCGCGCCATCCCTTTGATCATCTCTGGAACCACGCCGCGCGCCGCGTGCTTGGCGGGCCGCCCCTTCCGCCAAACCCAGCGCCTCGACGTCGCGCGTTCGCCGTCGCAACCGTCTGGCTGCTGGTCGTCGGGACGCTGCTGGCCATGGGTGCGACGACGGCTGGCTTGATCCTCGCCGGCATGCTCGCCGCCGCCTGCACGGTGGTCACCGCGACGAACCTTTGCCTGCCCTCCGAGGCCTTTGCCTGGTGGGCGCGTCACGTCCAGCGCAAGGATGCGATCACAACCTGAAGGAGAGCATCGCGATGAGCACCGAAGTACTTAGAACGACCAACGCGAACAAGGCACTGTGGGAGAAGGGCGACTTCACCCGCATCGCGTCGAGCATGCGAGAGAGCGGTGAGGCACTCGTCAACGATCTGGGTATCTCCGGCGGGCTCCGGGTCCTGGATCTCGGGTGCGGCGACGGAACGACCGCCGTGCCGGCGGCGCAGCTCGGGGCCGATGTGCTGGGTGTCGACATCGCCAGCAACCTTGTCACGGCGGGTAACGCCCGCGCCGATGCCCTCGGCTTGGACAACCTCCGCTTCCAGGAAGGCGACGCATCCGATCTGCACAAGCTCGGTGACGAGAGCCTCGACCTTGTGGTGAGCATCTTCGGAGCGATGTTCGCTCCGCGTCCGTTCGACGTCGCCAGGGAGATGGTGCGGGTGACCAGGCCGGGCGGCCGGATCGTGATGGGAAACTGGATTCCCGGCGACCCCACGCTGGTGGCGCAGATCCTCAAGATCAGCTCGTCCTACTCGCCGCCGCCGCCCGATGGCTTCGTGAGCCCGATGACGTGGGGCATGGAGGATCAGGTGCTCGAGCGCTTCGCTTCGGCTGGGATTCCGGCCGAGCGCGTCTCGTGCGAGCGCGACACCTTCGTGTTTCGGGCGCCGGTCCCGCCATCTGAGTTCCTCGCGACCTTTCGCACATACTACGGCCCGACCATGAACGCGTTCGAGGC
>JANOEH010000057.1:0-18024 GCA_031413115.1 Candidatus Eiseniibacteriota bacterium
TCCTCGTCGCCGACGCCCCTGGCGTCGACGCCTGCGCCCGCGTCGCGGCGCCCGCGACCGGTCGCGGGCGCCGCGTCCATGCTGCGCCGGCCGCGCCTCGTGCTCTCCGGTCGCGCCTACGCGGTCGCCGCCGCGCTCGCCGGCAGCGCCGCCGCCGCCGCGCTCGTCACGCAGCGGGAGCCGCTGATGCGCGCGGTCGTCGGCCGCTACGACCTGGTGCTGACCACGCAGCCCGCCGGCGCGACCGTGCGCATCGACGGCGAGAGCGTGGCCGGCCGCACGCCGCTGACCCTGCCCCTGGAGCCCGGAGAGCATCGGGTCGAGCTCACCTTCGGCGAGTACGCGAACGCGGTGTTCACCGTCGACGGCGAGCGCGCCGGTCGCGTCGAGAAGTCCGTGGCGTGGACCGGCTCGCTGGCCATCGCCAGCGCGGACACCGCGGCGCAGCTGCGCGTCTCGTTCGACGGGAGGCCGTGGGGCACCGTTCCGCTCTGGCGCGATGACGTGCCCGTCGGCCGCCACCGCCTGTCGTTCCAGGGCGACGGCCTGCGTCCGTGGGAGGAGGAGGTGAAGGTGAAGGCGGGGCAGTCGACGCGACTCACCGCCGAGCCCGAGCGCGTTCCCGACTTTGGCATGGTCACCGCGCGCGCCGAGCGCGTGACCTCGAACGGCGTCGAGGATGTCGATGGTGCTGCCGTCTATCTCGATGGGCGCGCGGCGGGCAACACACCGCTCGACCTCAGGTTGACGCCGGGCCCGCACTCGATCCGCATCGTCGCCGGCGCCGAGCAGGGGCCGGTGCATCACGTCGACGTGCAGCCGGGCGGCCGCTACTTTGCCAACAGCACG
Organism: Candidatus Eiseniibacteriota bacterium; assembly: GCA_031413115.1. Classification (GTDB taxonomy): domain Bacteria; phylum Eisenbacteria; class RBG-16-71-46; order RBG-16-71-46; family DASYSL01; genus JANPEF01. The sequence goes on from JANOEH010000057.1 coordinate 850, forward strand.
TTCGGGCGCGAAGCCGAGCCGCGCGTCGTCCTGACGGCGCCCCGGACCGTCTCGCTGGCGGCGCCGTCAACGATCACGGCGAGCCTCTCCGCTGGCGTGCCGCTGCCCGTGCGCCGCATGCGGCTGTTCCTGCGTCCCGCCGGGACGAAGGAGTGGACATCCCACGACCTGATCCTCGCCGCGGACGGTGTGCGGACGACCGGCGCGCTGCCGTGGCCGACCGCCGGGCAGGTGGCCGGCAGGACCGTGGCGAGCTACGTCGAGATCGAGACGCGCGAGGGCGAGGAGTACTTCTCGGAGGTGACCGAGACGCTGGTGCGCCCGTAAGCTCATAGCGACAAATGTCAACCGGAGTGGACGGCCCGGGGCGCAGGCTCCGGGCCGTTCGCGTTGCTGCGCCGGGCGATGACGCTTCGGCCCGGTGCTTGCGTTCGTCGTCCTCATGATCGCTCCGCCTTTGTGGCCCGGCCTCGCGCGGCCCGGCGCCGCCGGAATCGCCACTGCGCCGGTGGCCGCGCTGCTCGCGTTCGCCGCCGCCGCTAGCGGCTGGGCGCCGGGCGTCGCCTGTGGCGACCCTCGCCTCCTCCTCGTGCCCTGCGTGGCCGGCCTCGGCCTCGCGCTCGCCGTGGTCGGCGGTCCCGTCCCGCGCCGGCCGCGGGCGGCCGCGGCGCTTGCGGGGCTGGCCTTCGCTGCGGCGTTCCTCGCCCACGGCGCGGCGGCCGGAGCGCGCGGCGAGCGGGCGCTGCTTCCGACAGAGCTGATGCGGCGCGGGTGGATCGTCGCGCGGGTCCGCGGGCTTCCGACCGCGCGCGCGGGCGACCGGCGGATGTGCCTCGAGATCGAGCGCTCGAACCTGGGCCTCGCGCACGGCGTGGGGCTCGATGCGCGCGTCCGTGGTGGTCCGCCGCTCGCCGACGGCGATCTCGTGCGCGGGCTCGTGGCGCTCGAGGCATTTGACCCGGCGCGCAATCCGGGTGGCTTCGATGGGCGCGAGTGGGCGCGACGCGAGGGTCTTGCCGGCCGGGCACGCCTGACACCCTCGACGCTGTGTCGGCTCGCGGGGCCGGCGCCCGGCGACTTGGGCGCGCGCTTGCTCTCGCCACTGCGGGCGCACCTGCTGGCGCGCATCCGCGCGCAGGAGCGCGGGCGCGGGGGGGCGTTTCTCGCCGGCTTCCTGCTCGGCGATCGCAGCGGCCTCGACGCGGCCGCCGCCGAGGATCTCCGGCGCATCGGCGGCCTGCACCTGCTCGCCATCTCCGGGATGCACGTCGTCCTCGTCGCCGCGCTCTTCGAGCGCGCGATCCGCATGGCCGGCGCGCGCGGACGACGCGCGGCGTTCCTGCGCCTGATCGCGGTGACGCTGTACTGCGCGCTCGCCGGCGGCGCGCCGTCGGTGTGGCGGGCCGGGGCCTCCGCCGCGTGGCTCGAGGTCGCGGCGCTCCTCGGCCGACCGCTGCGCGGCGCGCAGGCCCTGGCGCTCGCCGTGCTGACCCTGGTCGCCCTGCAGCCGGCGAATGCGCTCGACGCCGGCTTCCAGCTCTCGGTGTTCGCAACGTGGGGCCTGCTGGCGATCGCCTCGCCGATCGCCGCGTGGGCCCGCGCCCGGGCGGCGCGCGCCGGGCCGGTGATCTGCGACGCGTTCGTCACTACGCTCGCTGCGCAGCTCGTGGCGCTCCCGTGCCTCGCGCTGGTGTTCGGAACGATCAGCACGCTTGGCCTGCTGGCCAACCTGGTGCTCGTGCCGGTGACGAACGTCGCGCTCGTCGCGGGGCTGCTCGCGCTCGTTTCGGGTGCGCCGCCGCTGTGGATCGTCGCCGACGCGGGCGCGCTGCTCACGCTGCGCATCGCGGGCGCGCTGGCCCGCACGCCGGCTGCGCTCGCGCCGCTCACGCCGTCGTTCGGCGCCGCGGCTACGCTGGCCGCCGTCGTCGCGGCGTGGACGCTACCCGGCCTCGCGCGGCGACTGACGCCCGCTCTGCCCGCGCTGGCAGGCGTCGGCGGTGGCGCGCTGCTCGTGCTGCTGCTTCCCGGACCCGGGCCGCCGGGTGGGGCGCTGGTCGTCACCGCGATCGACGTCGGCCAGGGCGACGGGCTCCTCGTCGTCGTACCCGACGGTCGCGCGTTCGTCGTCGACGCGGGCGAGGCGCGCCCCGGCTTCGACCAGGGCGCGCGCAGCATGCTGCCCGCGCTGCGGCGGCGGGGGATCGTGCGCCTCGCCGCGGCCGTCGCCTCGCACGGCGACCTCGACCACGCGGGCGGCCTGCCCGCGATCCTGCGCGACGTGCCGACCGCGATCGTCGCCGGGCCGAGCGCCGTTGCCGAGACCTTGCTCGCGCGTGCCAGCGCGCGCGGTGGCGCCGCGGGGACGCCGCGTGCCGTGTCGCTCACGACAGGGGACGTGCTGCTGGCCGGCACCGGCTACGAGGTGCACGTGCTGTGGCCGCCGCCGGGGTTCCGCCGCGATCCGGCGTGGACCCCGAACCGCGAGTCGGTCGTCCTGCTCGCCAGCGTGTGGGCGCCGCTCGATCGGATCCGGCGGGCGCCGCCCGACACCATTCGCGTTCTCCTGACCGGGGACATCGACACGCTGGTCGAGGCGCGGCTGCTGGCGGCGGGCCTGCCGCGGTTGGATGTCCTCAAGGTCGCGCACCACGGTTCGCACACTTCGAGCGCTGAGGAGTTCATCGCGGCAACACGGCCCGCGGTGGCGCTCGCCTCGATCGGACGGGCCAATCGCTTCGGGCACCCGCACGCCGACGTCCGGGCGCGCTACGCGGCCCACGGCATCGCGTGGCGGGCCACGGACATCGAGGGAGCCCTCGACGTGGTGATCGACGCGACCGGCAAGCCGGGCCGCGCGCGCATCGAGGTGATCCCCGCGCGGGGCGCGTACCCCTTCGGCCTTGCGGCCGGATGCGCGGGCGCGGTACGTTGCGGGTCAGATGACGTCGCCCCGCACGCGCCGCCTCGCAGTCCTGGCATCGGGCCGCGGTTCCAACTTCCGCGCCCTCGCCGACGCCGCGGCAGGCGGCAGTCTCGGCGGTGTGCTCGCAGTCCTTGCCTCCGATCACGCCGACAGCGGTGCGGTCGAGCTGGCCCGCGAGCGCGGGATCGCGATCGAGACTCCCGAACCGGGGCCGTACCGCACGCGACTGAGCCGCGAGGCCGAGCGCGCGTGGATCGCACGGCTCCACGCGCACGACGTCGATACCATCCTCCTGGCCGGGTTCATGCGCATCCTGCACGACGAATTTCTCGCCGCCTTCCGGGGCCGCGTGCTCAACCTGCATCCGTCGCTCCTTCCCGCCTTTCCCGGGACGGAGTCGATCCGGCGCGCGCTCGAGCACGGGGTCCACGTCACCGGCTGCACGGTGCACCTGGTCGACGCCGGCATCGACGAGGGCCCGATTCTCGCCCAGGCGGTCGTGCCCATCCACGACGACGACACGCTCGAGTCGCTCGCCGCGCGAGTCCACGCCGCGGAGCACGCGCTGTACCCCGCGACGGTCCGCCGTTTCCTCACCGAGTCATTCACGCTCGAGGGCCGCCGCGTGCGCTGGGCGGGGGAGCCAGCATGACGCTCGCCTCGGCCGAGGCCGTCCTCTTCGACCTCGGCGGCACCTGCCTCCAGATCGACCACGACTTCATCGCCGAGCGCGTCGCCGCGCGCGGTCCCGCGCCCGACGCGGCCTGGGCGCCGCGCGGCGAGCAGGCCGGGCGCCGCATTCTCGAGACGATGCTGCGCGAGGGCAAGAGCTCCGACGAGCAGTGGCGCGGTTTCTTCGAGGGCATGCTCGAGGCGGCGGGTGCGGCGCTCGCCGACCGGGACGCCATCTTCGCCGAGCTGGTCGCGTTCCACCGCCGCCACCACCTGTGGCGGAAGGTGATGCCCGGTATCCCCGAGACGCTGCGCGGGCTCCTCGCGCGGGGCTATCGTGTCGCGGCGATCTCGAACTCCGACGGTCGCGCCGAGGCCATCCTCACCACGCTCGGCCTCGCGCAGGAGTTCGAGTTCGTGCTCGACTCGCGCGACCTGGGCGTGGAGAAGCCGGATCCGCGCATCTTCCTCGACGCCTGCGCGCGACTCGACCTGCCGCCGGGACGTTGCGCCTACGTCGGCGATGTCGTCGCCATCGACGTCGAGGGCGCCCGCGGCGCCGGCCTGCACCCGGTGCTGTTCGACGCCTACGGCGCGTACGACGCGTCCACCTCGGGCGGGGCGCCACGTGCGGCCGAGCCCGCGCAGCTCCTCGGCCTGTTCCCGGATCGCCGCCACGAGTTGTCGCCGCGGCGGAGCGCCCCACGATGAACGCGTTTCCCGCGGCCCGCACGCCGGGCCTTCTCGCCGTGCCGATCCCCGGGGTGACTCCGTGGCGACGCGGGAAGGTGCGCGACGTCTACGACCTGGGCGAGCGGCTGCTGGTCGTCGCGACCGATCGCCTCTCGGCCTACGACTGCGTGCTGCCCACGCCGATCCCCGACAAGGGCGCGATCCTCACGGCACTGTCGGCGTTCTGGTTCCGTACGCTCGCCGCGGCGCAGCCGCACCACTTCCTGTCCACGGACCGCGCGGACTTCCCGGCACCCTTCCGCGAGCACCCCGAGCTCGACGGGCGGACCATGCTCTGCCTCAAGGCCGAGCGCATCGACGTCGAGTGCGTCGTGCGCGGCGCGCTCACCGGCTCCGGCTGGCGCGAGTACCGCGCGCACGGCACGCTGCACGGAGCACCACTGCCGGCGGGACTCGTCGACGGCGCACCGCTCGATCTGCCCGTGTTCACGCCGACGACGAAGGCCGAGCACGGCCACGATGAGCCGATCCCGCACGGTGCCCTGCCGGCGCTCGTCGGCGAAGCGCTCGCGCGCGAGCTCGAGGAGCGCAGCGTCGCGCTGTTCGTCGAGGCGCGCACGCGCGCCCGCGCGGCCGGCCTCGAGCTGGCCGACACCAAGTTCGAGTTCGGGCACGTGGCGGGGCGGCTCACCCTGATCGACGAGATCCTGTCGCCGGATTCGTCGCGCTACTGGGACGGGGCCGAGTACGCGGCGGGCCGGCTCGTCGGCTTCGACAAGCAGTTCGTGCGCGACTGGCTCGACCACAGTGGCTGGGACCACGTGCCGCCTGCGCCCGCGTTGCCACCCGACGTCGTGACGGCGACGCGCGCACGTTATCTCGAGGCGCTGTCCCGTCTCGCCGGTCCCGCGGCCGTGGCGGCCCTGCCGTGAGCGCGCCTGGCTCGCTCGACCCGTTCCACCCGACGACGCTGTCGCCGCGGCACGCGCTCCTGTCGTTGTCCGACCGCACCGGCGCGGCCGACCTCGCGCGCGCGCTCGTCGCGCACGGCGTGACGCTGTGGGCGACCGAGGGTACGGCCGCTGCACTCGCTGCCGAGGGGATCGCCACGCGCCCGGTCAGCGACCTGGTGGGGCAGGGGGCGTGGCTCGGCGGGCGCGTCAAGACGTTGCATCCGTCGCTGCTCGGTGGCGTGCTCGCGCGCCGCGCCGTGGCCGAGGACCTCGCCGATCTGGCGGCACTCGACGTCCCGGCGATCGACCTCGTCGTGATCACGCTCTATCCCTTCGAGTCCCTGCCCGTCGACGCCGGCTGGCCGCGCACCGTCGAGACGGTCGACGTCGGCGGCGTCACGCTCCTGCGCGCCGCGGCGAAGAACGTGCGCGACGTCGCAGTGCTGTCCGACCCCCGGCAGTACGATGCCTGCGTCGCGGCGCTGGCGCAGCACGGCGGCCTGCCGTGGGAGTCGCGTCGCGACTGGGCGCGCGCCGCGTTCGAGCGCACCGCGCGCTACGACGCTGCGATCGCCGCAGCCTTTGCTGCGCGCGCGGACGCCGAGGACGCGGCCGCCGGCAAGCCCGACGCCGGTCCGCCGCCGACCTGGATTGCGGCGTACACGCGCGCCCGCAGGCTGCGCTACGGCGAGAATCCGCACCAGACCGCCGCGCTCTACGTCGATGCCCGCGCGCCCGCCGGCGGCGAAGCCTTCGACTCCGTGGTCGAGGGCAAGGAGCTCTCGTACAACAATCTGCTCGATCTCGAGGCGGCGATCGCCCTGGTCGCCGAATTCGTCGGTCCCGCCTGCGTCGTGGTCAAGCACAACGAGCCCGCCGGCGTGGCCCGCGCCGCCTCGCCGGCCGAGGCGTTCGAGCGCGCGTTCGAGGCCGACGCGCTATCCGCCTTCGGCGGCGTCGTCGCGTTCAACGTCGAAGTCGACCGCGACGCGGCCATCGCCCTGGCGAAGCCCTTCCTCGAGTGCGTGGCCGCGCCGTCGTTCACGCCGGCGGCGCTCGATGCGCTCGCCGCGAAGAAGAACCTGCGCCTCGTCCGCGCCGCGCCGCGTGCGGTCGGCGCGCGCTTCGAGGCGCGCCCTGTGGGCCGCGGCCTGCTCGTGCAGGGCGAACGTCCCGATGCGCCCGCGCTGCAGCTCTCCGTGGTCAGCCGTCGTGCGCCCACGCCCGCCGAGATGGAGGCGCTGCTGTTCGCCTGGACCGTCGCCGGCCGCGCGCGCTCGAATGCGATCGTCATCGCGGCGGGGGACCGCACGCTGGGGATCGGCTCGGGCCAGACCAGCCGCATCGACGCCGTGCATGTCGCGCTGATGAAGGCCCGTCGCGCCGGCCACGACACGACGGGCGCGGTGCTCGCCTCGGACGGCTTCTTCCCGTTCGCCGACTGGGTCGAGCCCGCGCTCGCCGCCGGGATCACCGCGGCGATCGAGCCCGGCGGCTCGGTGCGCGATCCCGAGTCGATCGTTGCCTGCGACGCCGCCGGGCTGGCCCTGGTGTTCACCGGGCGCCGCCTGTTCCGCCACTGATGGGAGGATCCTTGAAGCGACGGCAGTTCGTGCTCGTGCTCGATTTCGGTTCGCAGTACACGCAGCTCATCGCCCGCCGCGTGCGCGAGGCGGGCATCTACTGCGAAGTCCGCCCGTACGACCTGCCGCGCCGCGAGATCGCGCGACTCAAGCCCGCCGCGATCATCCTCTCGGGCTCGCCGCAGAGCGCCGCCGACGCCGACGCGTACCACTTCGACCCGCGTTCGCTCGACCCGAAGGTGCCGCTGCTCGGTATCTGCTACGGGATGCAGGTCTCGCTGTACGCGCTCGGGGCGACCCTGCGCAAGGCGCGTCATGGCGAGTACGGGCAGGTCACCTTCCGCCTCGACCGCACGGACGGGCTGACCCGCGGATTGCCCAGGACGTTCAAGGCCTGGATGAGCCACGGCGACGAGGTGGCGACGCTGCCCGCCGAATTCGTCGCCACCGGGCATACCGCCAACTGTGCGCTCGCCGCGGCGCGCCACACGACGCGACCCTGGCATTTCGTCCAGTTCCACCCCGAGGTCGTGCACACCCCGGTGGGGAAGGACCTGCTGCACAACTTCCTGATCAGGGTCGCGCAGCTCACGCCCGACTGGAGGATCGAGGACTTCCTCGCCGAGCAGGTCGTCGCCGTGCGCCGCCAGGTCGGGCCGCGCGGCAAGGTCGTGTGCGGACTGTCGGGCGGCGTCGACTCGAGCGTGGTCGCCGCGCTGCTGGCGCGCGCGATCGGGGACCGGCTCACCTGCCTGTTCGTCGACCACGGGCTCCTGCGCCGCAACGAGGGCGACGAGGTGATGGCCGCGCTGGCGCCACTGGGCGTGAAGATCGTGCGCATCGACGCGCGGGCCCGTTTCCTCAAGGCCCTGGCCGGCGTCGAGGACCCGGAGAGGAAGCGGAAGATCATCGGCCGCGAGTTCATCCGCGTGTTCGATGTCGCCGCGAAGAAGGTGGGCAGGGTCGGGTTCCTCGCCCAGGGCACGCTCTACCCGGACGTGATCGAGAGCGCCTCGATCGGCAAGGGCGCGCACGTGATCAAGAGCCACCACAACGTGGGCGGCCTGCCGGCGCGCATGAAGATGAAGCTGGTCGAGCCGGTGCGCACCCTGTTCAAGGACGAGGTGCGCGCCCTGGGTCGCGCGCTCGGGTTGCCCGCGGCCCTGATCGACCGGCACCCGTTCCCCGGCCCGGGTCTGGCCGTGCGGATCCTCGGGCCGGTGAACGAGCCGGACCTCAAGATCCTGCGCGATGCCGACGGTGTCTTCATCGATGCGTTGCGCGACAGCGGCTTGTACGGCAAGGTGTGGCAGGCGTTCGCCGTCCTCCTCCCGGTCCGCACGGTGGGGGTCATGGGCGACGCGCGCACGTACGACCGGGTGATCGCGCTGCGCGCGGTCACCAGCCAGGACGGGATGACCGCCGACTGGGCGCGCCTGCCCCACGCCTTCCTCGCCCGCGCGGCGGGGCGGATCGTCAACGAGGTGCGCGGCGTCAACCGCGTGGTCTACGACATCTCGAGCAAGCCGCCCGCGACCATCGAGTGGGAGTGAGGGAGAGCGGATGAGCCTGGTTCCCGAGATCCGTCGCAAGGCCATTCATCTCTCGTTCGTCCTCATTCCGCTCATCTACCTCTACGACGTGCTGCCCAAGCGCATCATCGTGCGCGGGTTGCTCGCCGCGGTGCTCGTCTCGCTGGTCTTCGAGCTGATGCGGCTGCACGACGCGCGCGTGCGGCTCCTGATCTCGCGCTTCTTCCGCGACCTGGTGCGTCGCCACGAGCAGAAGCAGTTGCTCGGCTCGACCTACCTCCTGATCGCCTCGGTGCTGACCATCGAGCTGTTCAGCAAGGAGGTCGCGGTGGCCGCGCTCGGGGCGCTCGTGCTCGGCGACACCGCAGCCGCGCTGGTGGGGAAGACGGTCGGACGCCATCGCATCCTCGGGAAGACCATCGAGGGCAGCCTCGCCTGCTTCCTCGTTTCCTTTGCCTTCGCCTGGATCGTCGTCGGCCTGCCCGCGTGGCTCGCCGCCGCCGGCGCGCTGACCGCAGCCCTGTTCGAACTGCTGCCCATTCCGCTGGACGACAACTTCCGCATACCTCTGTCGGCCGGCTACGTGATGAAACTCCTCGGGAGCTGAGCCCATGCGCATCGCCGCCATCGACATCGGCACCAACTCGATTCATGTCGTCGTCGCCGAGGCGGGTGCGCACGGCAGCTTCGACGTGCTCGACCGGGAGCGCGAGGTGGTCCAGGTGGGACGCGGCTCATTCCTCGGTGGGCGGCTGCGCTCCGACGCGATCGCGCGGACGGCGGAGTCGCTCGCGCGATTCGTGGCGCTGGCGCGAAGCCTGGGCGCCGAGCGCATCGTCTGCACGGCCACCGCGGCGGTGCGCGAGGCGAAGAATGGCGGCGAATTCGTGCGTGCCGCGCGGCAGGCCGCCGGCATCACGCCACGGGTCATCCCGGCGCGCGAGGAGGGGCGGCTCATCTGGCTCGGCGTGCGCAGTGCGCTCGAGCTGCCCGACGAGCCGGTCCTGCTGCTGGACATCGGCGGCGGGTCGCTGCAGCTCGTCGTGTGCACCCGCGAAAAGCTGCTGAAGGTCGTCTCGCTGCCGCTCGGCGCCTTGCGCCTGAACGAACTCAAGCCGCTGGGCGACCCGCCGGACCCCACCGCCCTCGCGCGCCTCACCCGGCACGTCCGGCGCACCATCGAGCCCGTGATCGCGGCGATCGCGGCGTTCGCCCCGGTCCGCGCCTACGGCTCTTCGGGTTCGATCCATGCCCTCGCGCACGTGCTGCGCCATCTCGACGGCGGGCCTCCTTTGCGCCACATCAACGGGCGTCGCCTCGAACGAAAGGGGCTCGAGCGCGCGACCCGCACGCTCGAGGGAATGGCGCTGTCCGAACGCCTCCGCCTCCCGGGCCTCGATGCGGCCCGGGCCGAGATCCTCATCCCCGGGGCGATCGTGCTGGTGCACGCCTTGCGCGCATTCGACATGGACGAGCTCACGATCTCGGATTTCGGCGTGCGGGAGGGACTGCTCGCCGACTACATCGCCCGGCACGCGAAGGAGATCGAGCGTCTCGATCCGGTCGAGGACCTGAAGCTCCGCAGCGTGTTCCGCCTGCTCGCCCGGTTCCGCGGCGACGAAGCGCATGCCCGCCATGTCACCGCGCTCGCGATGGGGCTGTTCGACGAACTTCGCCGCGAGCACGAGCTCGACGACGAGGCCCGCCGCCTGCTGCAATACGCGGGGCTGCTGCACGACATCGGTTCGGTGATCGGTCACGACGATCACACCGAGCATTCGTACTACATCATCCGCAACGGCAACCTGCGCGGGCTCTCAGCCGACGAGGTGGAGATCGTGGCGACCGTCGCGCGTTACCACGGCAAGGCGCGACCGCGCAAGCGCGACCGGGCCTTCGCCACGCTGACTGCCGAGGAACAGAACGCCGTCCGCTGGATGGCCGCGCTCCTGCGCATCGCCGAAGCGCTCGATCGCAGCCAGTACCAGCTGGTGCGCGGGGTGCGCGTGACGCACGCGGGCACGGCGGTCACGATTCACGCCGCCGCCCGGGAGGACGCACGACTCGAAGTGTGGGCGGCGCGCCAGCGAACCCGCCTTCTGGCCCGCCTGCTGGATCGTCCGGTGCGCGTGGTGCTGGAGACGGCGCAGGTGACGCCGACGCCTCCGCGAGCGCAAGGATCGAGCGCCGGGCGCGCAGCAACGCCGTCCGCTGCTCCTCGCCGACGCGCTCGAGCAGCGGCGCGAGGGTCTGCGCCCGCTCGGACTGCCCGTCGGCCTGCCACCGCTGCATCATCCGGTCGAGCAAAGCCAGCAGCTCCGCGCGGTCATGCACGATCCCGAGGCTCCGCTGCACGCGGCGCAACGCCCCGAGCCGCTGCGGATCGACCAGGCCCGGCGCGCCCGAAGGGTCGACCGCGCCCAGGGCCTCGGAAGCGTACCGATCCTTCTTGATGGCGATGCGCGCCGCGTGGAACAGGCCGTCGCCGCTCTCCGGACCGGCGGCGAGCCCCAGGGCGCTGCGAGCTTCCTCGCGTCGACGCCCGGCGCGCGCCATGGCAGCCTGCCGTGGGTCCGGTCGCTCGATGACGCGGCTCGCGAGGCCGTCCGCCGCGGCGCGGACCCGCTGGCGGATCGCCTCGATCCGACCGGCCGAGGCGCGGCGTGCGGCTGCTCCCCGCCCGCGCGCGATGCGGCGCTCGATGCGGCGCAACACGGGCTCGAGCGCGAGGCGCAGCGGCAGTTCGGCGCCCGTGCGGCGTGCGGCCAGGTCCTCCCGCTGGACCTCGGCGTCGCGCACTGCGCCGATCCGGCGGCGCAGGTCGCGCAGGCGGCGACGTGCGGCGGCGGCGGGCCTGGCGACGAGCAGGGCGCGCCAGGTCGCGAGCGCTTCCCCGAGCCGTCGTGTGGCGACCCGCAGGTCGTGGATGGCCTCGGGGTCGGGACGATCGGGTCTCCCACGCACACGCCGTGCCGCCTCGTCGAGGGACTCGAGGAGGCGCTCGAGCTCGGCGGCGAGGCGGAGGGCGAGCCCGGCGGGATCCATGGAATCAGGTTCCGTCCAGACCTAGGCCGGCGAAACCGTGCCCTCGGACTCGTGCGAGTGACGGGCGAGCAGCCGCAGCACGCGCGCCGACAGGTCGTCGGCCGTCTCCTCGATGGGGCGGGTCGCGTCGAGCGTCTCGAATCCGTATTCGAGCGCGAGCCGGTCGAGTTCCTCGATGACGCGACTCTGGTAGTTGACGAACGAATCGAACAGGTCGGCGCCCATCGGCAGGTCCATGCCCGATTCCCAGTAGTCGAATCCCCCCTGCGAGAGCACGCGCGGCACCAGGTCGGGGACGTCGATGCGCAGGTAGTAGACCGCGTCGGGCTTGAGCGAGAACGAGTAGACGTCCTTGATCCAGCCCGGGTCGGCGCCGCGCACGATGGCGCGCGCCAGCAGCGAGTAGGTGTAGCGATCGGTCAGCATGACGAACCCGGCGCGCAGCGCGGGCAGGATCTGGCGCTCGAGCCGGTCGGCGAAGTCGGTCGCGTAGAATAGGTTGTACGCGTTCGATCCGAGCGTGTTGCCCTCCTTGGCCCGGCGGATTCCGGCGGCCGCGAGGTCCGACCGGGTGAGCCCCGTCTCGGCGACCGCGTAGCCCTCGCGCTCGAGCACGCCGCGCAGGTGGTCGACGTGCGTCGTGCGCCCAACGCCATCGGTGCCCTCGATGACGATCAGCCATCCGGTCAGGTCGCCGGGGTCGACTCCGGGGATTCCCTCGGCGTAGGACTCGAAGCGCCTCATGACGTCGCCTTCGCGTGCACCGCATCGATGCGGCGCAGGCCGACGAGGTGCGGCGCGATGTGCTTGCGCAGGATCTTCTGCTGGGTCTCGATGGCGCGCGTGGCGTCCATCACCGTCAGCGGGTACTCCTTCACAAGCCGCTCGTACTCGTCGAGAATCCGCGCCTGGAAGATGCGGTAGCTGGCCTGCGGTTCGGCGTGCAGACCGAGGTCCATGCCCGCCTCGTACCACTTGAGCTTGGGGCGGCCGCTGAGGATGCGCTTGAGTGCCACCTCGAGCGGGGTGCGGAAGTAGAACGCCATGGTGGGCACGACGGCGAGACGGTAGAGCCCGCGCACCCAGCGTGAATCGACGCCGCGGGCGACGTCGCGCGCAAACGCGGTGAACACGTAGCGATCGGCCAGCACGATTGCGCCGGCCTTGAGGAACGGCACGATCTCGCGTTCGACGCGATCGTGGAAGTCGGTGGCGTGGATCAGGCTGAACGTGAGCGGGGTGAGGATCTGGCGCTTCTTGCCGCGGCGGGTTGTGTTGCTCACGATGGGCGAGCTGTTCCACTCGCTGAATACGACGGGATAACCCTCGCCCTGAAGCCATTGCGACAGCAGGGTGAGCTGCGTGCTCTTGCCCGATCCGTCGATGCCCTCGACGATGAACAACCGGCCGGGCCAGGACGGCGAGACGTCACCGTAGGTGGCGGGGGTCTCGGAGATGAGATTCATGATGCTCCGTGAGCGGCGCGCCTGCGGGCGCCGAGCGCGCGCAGCAGGCGCGGCGGGAGGAACCAGTCGAGGTCGCCGAGCTGCTTGCCCGGCGCCCCGTCGAACGAAAGCGCGCAGGCGCCGGCCTTCTTGAGCGGCAGCGTGCGCGCGGGGTCGACCAGCAGCGAGCCGGCGAGCCGGCCGAGATCCGGTTCGTGGCCGACGAGGACGATCGTCCCCGCAGCGGCGGCGTCGTCTTCGGCGGCGAGCAAGTCGAGCAGCGCGCGTTCGGATCCGCCCGAGGCGAGCGCGGCCACCGTCTTCGGCCTGCGGGCATCGAGCTCCCGGGTGAGGAGTTCGGCCGTGCGGGCCGCGCGGACGAACGGGCTCGTCCAGACCGTGGCGGCGGCGGGCAGCACGCGGGCCAGGCCCCTGGCGGCGGCACGCGTCTTCTCCTCGCCGCGGGGCGTGAGCGGCCGCGCGCTGTCATCGGGCCAGCGGGAGGGGTCAGGGCGACCCGCCGGGCCATGGCGGAAGAGGATGAGCTGCATCGGGATGCGACCTCCGATTCGATGGACTCCCAAGGTAGCACCGCGGTTTCGCCGGTCGCAAGCTGTTGCCGCCCCGTTCCGCGCTCGCCAGCGGCCGCGCGGCGGCCTAGACTGCCCCCATGGACGATTCGTCGACGCCCGCCGAGGGCCCGCTCTGGGATGAGATCACCCGCCTGCGCCGCGCCGGATGTCCGGCCGAGGCGATGGCGGCGCTCGAGGCGCAAGCCGCCGGCGATCCCGTGCTGGCAGCCCACGGGCAGACCCGAGCCCTCCGCGCGCTGCTCGCCGGCGACCTGGGCGACCTGCGGCTGGCCTCCGGCGCCATCCCGGAAGCGATCGCGCACTTCGAGCGAGCGGTCGTCGACGCACCGCGCTTCCCCGATCTTCACCATCGCCTCGGTGTCGCCCGCCTCAAGGCCCGCGACACGAAGGGGGCGCGCGGCGCCTTCGAGTCCGCGGTGCAACTCGCGCCGGGCTTCGCCGCGCCGCGGCTCGAGCTGGCGCTCCTCGAGGCGCGCGAAGGCCGCCTCGGCGAGAGCCTCGCGCTGCTCAAGCGGCTGGGCGAGGTGCGCACGCCCGCGGTGGGCGCCGAGTTCGAACGCGGCCTGGCGCGCCTTGCCGAGGCGGATTGGGAGGGCGGGGGGGAAGCCCTGCGCCGCGCCTTCGGGGTCGAGGGCGGCGGCGTCGACGAGCGCCTGCGCGAGATCGGTACGCGGCTCGCCGACGGGCGCTCGGGCGAGGCGCTGGCGCTGGCGCGCGTGCTCCTGTCGGCGCACCCACAGTTCCCCGACGCGCATCTTGCGCTGGCGCTGGTGCGCCGCGAACGTGGCGAGTGGGACGATTGTGCCGAGTCGTGCGGGCGCGCGCTCGAGCTCCATCCTCGCTACCACGAGGCCCGCGTCTACCTGTCCGAGGCGCTCCTGCGCCGCGGGCAGCGTGCCGAAGCCGAGGCGCAGCTCGACTTTGTTCTCGCCGCCGACCCGGCGCATCCGCTGGCCGCCGCGCTGGCCAAGACGTTGCGGCGCACGCCGCTGGCCGCGCCCGGACCGCCCGCCCCTCATTAGTATTGCGAATCTCTTGACCGCGAACCGGGGCGCTCGCTAGGCTGCCCCTTGGTGGCCCGTGCCCGCACGCCGACATGGAGGAGGCTGGTCCATGCTCAGAGGCACGGTCAAATGGTTCAACGATGCCCGCGGTTACGGGTTCATCGCGCGCGAGAACGGGGAAGAGGTGTACGTGCATCACACCGTCATCGAGGGGCCGGGGTATCGGACCCTTCATGAGGGCGAGCAGGTGGAGTACGAGGAACATCAGGGAGAGAAGGGACTCGAGGCCGCCCACGTCGTAAAGGTCTGAATCACAGGGAGACACGGCGCCACCCGACCCGACGGATCCACATTCGTCGGGTCGCGCTTTAGTCCGCACTCGACAGATCGAAAGGGACCATGCTCGGAACGCTGCTGACGAAAGTCTTCGGATCGAAGCACGAACGCGAGGCCAAGCGCCTCGGGCCGGTGGTGGAGGAGATCAACCGGGTGGTCGCGACCTACGCCACCCTCTCCGACGACGAACTCCGCGGCAAGACCGCCGAGTTCCGCGCCCGCCTCGCCGACGGCGATGCCCTCGACGACCTGCTGCCCGAGGCGTTCGCCGCCGCGAAGGAGGCCTGCCGCCGCCTGGTCGGCCGCTCGTGGCCCGTCGTCGGCGTCGAGACGCGCTGGGACATGGTGCCCTACGATGTGCAGCTGCTGGGCGGCGTGATGATGCACCAGGGCAAGATCGCCGAGATGGGAACCGGCGAAGGCAAGACGCTGGTCGCCACGCTGCCGCTGTACCTCAACTCGCTCGCGGGCAAGGGTGCGCACCTGGTCACGGTCAACGACTACCTGGCCCGCCGCGACGCCGAGTGGATGGGCGAGATCTTCCGCTTCCTCGGCCTGACCGTCGGCTGCATCCAGAACGCGATGAGCTACGACGAGCGTCGCGCCGCCTACGCCTGCGACATCACCTACGGCACGAACAACGAGTTCGGCTTCGACTACCTGCGCGACAACATGGCGTCGCGCCCGGAGCACCGCGTGCAGCGCGGGTTCCACTTCGCGATCGTCGACGAGGCCGACTCGGTGCTGGTCGACGAGGCGCGCACGCCGCTGATCATCTCGGGCCAGGTCGAGCACGCCCGCGAGGTCGACTACGGCCCGCTCAAGGCCGCCATCGACCGCCTGATCCGCCGCCAGCAGGAGTACGTCACCGAGCTGCTCAAGGAGGCCGAGACGCTGCGCGCCGACGGCAAGGAGTTCGACGCCGGCGTCGCCTTCCTGCGTGCCCAGCGGGCATTCCCCAAGCACAAGCGCCTGATCAAGCTCCTCTCCGACGAGCCGGCGCTCAAGCAGCTGATCCACAAGACCGAGCTCGAGTTCCTGCGTGACAAACGCATGCAGGACATCGACGAGGACCTGTACTTCGCGATCGACGAGAAGAACAACAACGTCGACCTGCTCGACAAGGGCCGGACGCACCTGGCGCCCGAGGACCCGACGCGCTTCGAACTGCCCGACCTGTCGATCGACCTCGCCGCGCTCGACCAGCGCACCGACCTCACCGCCGAGGAGATCTTCGCGCAGAAGAACGAGCTCTATCACCGCTTCGCCGAGCGCACCGAGGCGATCCACAACGTGCTTGCGCTGCTCAAGGCCTACGCGCTGTTCGAGAAGGACGTCGAGTACGTGGTGCAGGACGGCAAGGTCATGATCGTCGACGAGTTCACCGGCCGCCTGATGCCCGGCCGCCGGTACTCCGACGGGTTGCACCAGGCGATCGAGGCGAAGGAGGGCGTGAAGATCGAGGCCGAGACGCAGACCCTGGCCACGATCACGCTGCAGAATTTCTTCCGCATGTACGTCAAGCTCGCGGGCATGACCGGCACCGCCGAGACCGAGGCGCGCGAGTTCTACGAGATCTACAAGCTCGACGTGGCGGTCATCCCGACTCACCGACCGGTCGCACGCCAGGACATGGACGACGTCATCTTCCGCACCAAGAAGGAGAAGTACGTCGCCGTCGTCGAGGAGATCGCCGAGCTCAACACCAAGGGCCAGCCGGTGCTCGTCGGCACCGTCTCGGTCGAGGTCTCCGAGCTGCTGTCCAAGCTGCTCAAGCGCCGCGGCGTGCCGCACAGCGTCCTCAACGCCAAGTACCACCAGCAGGAGGCGGGCATCGTCTCGCTCGCCGGGCAGAAGGGCGCGGTCACCATTGCGACCAACATGGCCGGCCGCGGCACCGACATCAAGCTGGGCGTGGGCGTCCAGGATCTGGGCGGACTCCACATTCTCGGCACCGAGCGCCATGAGAGCCGCCGCATCGACCGCCAGCTCCGCGGCCGCTCCGGCCGCCAGGGCGATCCGGGCTCGACCCGCTTCTACCTGTCGCTCGAGGACGACCTGATGCGCCTGTTCGGCACCGAGCGCATCGCGGGGATCATGGACCGCCTCGGCGTGCAGGAGGGCGAGGTCATCGAGCACCCGCTGGTGACGCGCGCGATCGGCAACGCGCAGAGGCGGGTCGAGGCGCACAACTTCGAGATCCGCAAGCACCTGCTCAAGTACGACGACGTGATGAACAAGCAGCGCGAGGTGATCTACGGCCTGCGCAACAAGATGCTCGACCACGGCGATCCGACCGAGGAGGTCGAGACATGGATCGAGGAGCTGGTGGCCGGGCGCGTCTCCCACTTCACCGGGGGCGATCGGAACCATCCCGACGGCTGGAACCTGCC
>JANOEH010000058.1:0-57439 GCA_031413115.1 Candidatus Eiseniibacteriota bacterium
GGCCTTGGGTCCGTCGAGTCGGACACTGATGTAGAGAAGCTGCTGCGAACAATAAGCCCATTGCCTGTTCCAGTACCGATCAGTACACACTCACGGATTGTGCCTGTGCCACCCGTTGCATGGATTCCACCGACAGCCTGGGTCGCTGAAATCGACTTGATTGTGGCTGTGCCTGATTCATTGACTATTGCAGTACCGACGCCGGACATGGCAAGGTTTTCCGCCACTAGCGATCCGAAGTTGTGAATGCCGACCTTTGCGCCGAGCAAGCTGCACTTCTTGAATATTGCCGAACCGCCGCCCTCTACTCGAAGCTGGCCCCACTGCTGGCTCCCGGCTAAATGCCTTTGCCTGATTCGGCAACGCGGCCTGGATGACCGCTTGAAAGTCGTGGGACCTGGCTTGTATCTCTCTGGAGCTACTGCGGATAGTTCCGCGAGAGGCAAGGAGGTCCCACGATGGCTGCGGAGCTTCGTGTGGGCCGGCCAACGCGCCGTTGGCTTGCCCGACTGGATCGCAAGACTCGGGATGCGGACGTTCGCATCCGCTGCCGGATCCTGCTGAAGGTCGCCCGAGGAGAGAGCCGCACTGCGGCGGCTCACGCCCTGGGATGCGCGCCCTCGACGGCGTGCCGGATTGTAGCGCGCTTTCAGGCCCACGGGGAAGGTGCGGTGTTCGATGGCCGCAGCGAGAACGGGACGCGTAAGGTCGACGCCGACGTCGAGGCGGGGATCCGTTCGATCCTCACCAAGACGCCGCAGGAGCACGGCTACACGCGTCCGACGTGGACGCTGGAGCTGATCGCCCGAGTGGTCGCCGAGGTCCTCGACGTCGAGCTCTCGGTGGCGCATCTGTGGAAGGTCCTGCGCCGGCTTAGGGTGCGCTGGGGACGTCCGCGTCCGGTGGTCGCTTGTCCGTGGAAAGCCGCCAGGCGCATGGCTCGCATCGCGCTCCTGCGCCGGCTCGCCGCACGGTCGTGTCCGCGCGAGGTGGTCCTGTTCGTCGACGAGGTGGATCTCCATCTCAACCCGAAGATCGGCCCCGACTGGATGCTTCCGGGGACACAGCGCCTGATCATGACGCCGGGGAAGAACGAGAAGCGCTACCTGGCTGGTGCCTACGATCACCGGGAGCAGCGCCTCGTGTACGTCGAGGGCGACCGCAAGGCGAGCTGGCTGTTCCTCAATCTGCTGCGCGCGCTGCTCGTCGCCTACCCCGGCATGAGAACGATCCACTTGATCCTCGACAACTACATCATCCACAAGAGCAAGATCGTCCTCGCCTGGCTGGCGGCTCACGGGGCGAGGATCCACCTGCACTTCCTGCCGCCGTACTGTCCCGACGAGAACCGGATCGAGCGCCTGTGGCGCGACCTGCACGCGAACGTCACACGCAACCACCGCTGCCGGACGATGGTCGAACTGATGCACGAGGTTCACGCGTACCTGGCCCGTCGCTTCGATCTCGTCGCGGTTCACGCTCGTGCCGCATGAATCCGGATTTGCCGAATCAGGCAAAGGCATTTAGCAGCCTGCCCAAGCCGTCCCCCACGGGTCGTGGAAAGAGTCGACTTGCAGGGCCGCATCCGTCGCACACGGGTGCGGCCCGCTCGTTTTGCGGCGCGCCGACGGCGAGTTCTAGTGCAGCACCACCTTCACGCTCTCCGGCGCCGCCGCGCCGCCGCCCGCCCCGCTCCACACCAGCGGCAACTTCCACTCCCCGCGCCCCCGCCCACCGGCATCGACCGAGGCGCGGAACAGGTCCCCGTCGAGCGCCTCGACGCGCGAGCGCGGTCCGCGCACGGTCACCGTACCGAACGCGGGCTGCGGCTCGGCGCGGAGCTCGCCGCGCACGCCCCGCACCTCGATCGGCACTTCGATGGTGCGCAGCTCCTCGGGCTCGATGGGCACGGCCACCAGCACCGAGCCGGGCCACACCGCGACGAACTTCGGCAGCATCGCGAGCGCCTGCATCACCTCGAGCGACTCGCGACGGCCGGCCACGGCGATCGGCCGCGTGAGCACGGAGTCCTGGAGCGCAAGCCAGCGCGCGGGACCGCTCAGGCGCACCTGCGCGGGCCTCACGAGCGGCTCGCCGAGGGTGTAGCCACGCTGCGGGTCACCGTCGAACGCAGCGATCACTCGCACGCGACGCTCGCCGCGCGGCTCGACGTCGAGCGACAGGACCTCGGGGGCGAGCACCGACAGCACGGTCACGCCGGTCGTCCCTTCGAGCGGAACGTCGGCCGGGCCGAGCGTGCGCTGAAACGTGCCCGGGCCCACCTCGCCCAGCCCGATCGTGACGGCTGGACGAAGATAGCGCAGGCGCAGGATCTGCTTGCCCGTGCCGCGCAGGCGCACCGTCACGCTTTCGGGCGGCGCGGTCGCCAGGGACAGCGAGTCGACGAGACCGCTCACCACGAGCGGGAAGTCGACGCTCTCCTCGCTCGTGCGATCGGTCAGCACGTGCAGGTACAGGAGACCCGCGAGCAACAGCGCGAACAACTTGAGCCCCAGGTTGTCGAACAGCCATCCGCTCCACTTCACGGCCGTTCCTCCGCGGCATCGGCCGCTTCGCTCGCTTCGCCCGCCTCACCGGCGTCGCCGCCGAGGCCCAGTCCATGCTTCTCCAGTCGCGAGTACAGGGTGCGCCGCGTGAGGCCCAGCAGGCGCGCGGCCGCGCTCTTGTTGCCCTTCGCCTTCTCGATCGCCTGCAGCAACAGCGCCTTCTCCAACGCCTCGAGCGACAGGCCGCCGTCGGGAATCTCGGGGACTGCGAACCCGCTCTCGAGAAAGCCCGCCGCGGCCACGCTCGTGCCGGGGACCGCGGCCTCCACCCCCATCGCCCGCCGCGCCGGCTGGAACAGCAGCTCGTCGGGCGTCACCGGGTCGGGCCCGGCGATGATCAGCGCCCGCTCGATGACGTGCGCCAGCTCGCGCACGTTGCCCGGGAACGGGTACGACGCCAGCGCGCGGTAGCCCGCGGGCGTGATCTTGTCCGGCGGCGAGCCGGCCGCCGCGAGAAAGTAATGCACCAGCGGCTCGAGATCGCCGGGCCGCGCGCGCAACGGCGGCAGGACGATCGGAAAGACGTTGAGGCGATAGAACAGGTCCTCGCGAAAGCGGCCGGCCGAGACCTCGCCCTCGAGGTCGCGGTTGGTCGCGGCGACGATGCGCACGCTCACCGACCGTGTCTCGCTGCCGCCCACGCGCACGAACGCCTTCTCCTCGATCACCTGCAGCAGCTTGACCTGGAGCGCCGGGGAGAGCTCGCCGATCTCGTCGAGGAAGATCGTGCCGCCGTCGGCCTGCTCGAAGCGACCCAGCTTGCGCGTGATCGCGCCGGTGAAGGCGCCCTTTTCGTGGCCGAACAGCTCGCTCTCGAGCAGGTTCTCGGGGATCGCGCCGCAGTTCACCTTCACCCACGGGCCACCCGAGCGCGGCGAGTCGAAGTGGATCGCGCGCGCGAACAGGTCCTTGCCCGTGCCCGATTCGCCGCGCAGGAGCACGGTCGCGTCGGTCGCCGCAACCTTGCGCGCCAGCGCACCGGCGCGCTCGAGCGCGTCGCTCCGGCCGATGACCGCCAGCGTGCCCGCACGCAGGGCCACGACCTCGCGGCTCAGGCGGTCGCGCTCGGCGCGGCCGCCCTTCGCCTCGACCAGCCGCTCGAGGCGCAGCTGGATCTCGTCGGGCTCGACGCGCGGGTCCTTCTTCAGGTAGTCGTAGGCGCCGGCGCGCATCGCCTGAACGGCGGTCGTCTCGTCGCCGTGCGCGGTCATGAGGATGACCTCGGTCGCCGGCCAGCGCTGCTTGATCTCGGCCAGCAGCGCGAGCCCGTCGGGCGGCGGCATGCGCAGGTCGGTGACGACGAGGTCGAACGCTGCCTCGGCCAGTCGGGCGAGCGCGGCCCTGGAGCTGGTCAGCGCCTCGACGTCGTGCCCGCGATCGGCCAGCTCGCGACGCAGCAGGTCGCCGCCACGGACCTCGTCGTCCACCACCAGGATCCGGCTCATGCCCCTCCCTGTCCGTCGTGCGCAGCCCGCGGCAACTCGAGGCGCGCCGTCGTCCCTGCGCCCGGCGCGCTCGTCAGCTCGAAGTGCCCACCGGCCTCGCGCACCAGCCGGTCGACGATGGCGAGCCCCAGCCCCGTGCCCTGCGCGCGCGTTGTGACGAACGGGCGACGGGCGCGCGCGAGCGTCGTCGCGTCCATGCCCGGGCCGTCGTCGGCCACCCACAGCGACACGCGGCGCGGCTCCGCCGCCCATCCTACGCGAATCGTCCCGCCGGTGGGCAGGGCCTCGAGCGCGTTGCGCACCAGGTTGAACAGGACCTGCTTCAATTCTTCGCCGCCGAGCGCGACGCAGGGACCGGGGGCGGCAGAAGCTCCCGGCTCCACCGCCGCATCCCGCTCACGCACGACGCGCACGGCCTGCCGCTCAGCCTCCCGTTCGAGCAACCCCAACGTGACCGCGAACGCATCGGCCACGTCGCCGCCCTCGCCCGGGGGCGCCGGGCGCGCGAACGCGAGGTAGCGGTGCACGGTGCGCGACAGCCGCGCCACCTCCTCCTCGATGTAACCGAACAGTTCGGGTTCGGGCCCGGAATAGTGGCGATGCAGGCGCTTCGCCGCCCCATCGATCACGCCGAGCGGGTTGCGCACCTCGTGCGCCAGCGTCGCGGCCAACTCGCCGACCGACGCCAGGTTCTCCGCCCGGGACAACGAGCGCTCGAGTCCCTGTTGCGCCGCGAGCAGGCGCACGAACAGCGCGGCGAGCGCGAGCACGGCGAGCGCGCCCACCAGCGCGGTCGAGGCGAGCAGGCGGGCGATCTCGGGAAGCACGGCCAGGAACTCCGCGCTCGCCTCGACGCCGAGCACGCCGACGACCGGGGTGACGACGCGAGCCGGGTCGCCCGGGCGGGATGCGGGCGCCGCGAGCGCGTCGCGCACGGGTGCGAATGCCGTGAGGTAACGCCGACCCTGGCGCGCCACGAGGCCGCCGTGCGCCGGCTGCCCGGCGAGCGCGCGCTGCACCGCCTCGTGGGCGGCGGCGTCGAGCGGCGCCGCTTCGCCGACCGCCAGGTCGGCCTCGGTGTCGAGCAACAGGGTGCCGTCGGCATGCAGCAGGAACACGCGCGCGGCCTGCGACGAACGCCGGACGGCGCCGAGCGAGAGCAGGATCGAGTCGGAGAGGGCGAACGCAGCGCCGCCCTCGGCGCGCAGCGTGCGCACGGAGCGGCCCGGGACGTCGGCGGCGCCGGCGGCGGCGACCCACTCGACGCGCCGCGCGAACTCGGTCTCGAGCGCATTGCGGACGCGCGTGTAGGTGAACAGCGACACGCCGGTGACCACGACGATCACGGCCAGGGCGAAGACCGCGGTCAGTGTGAACGAGCGGCGCATGGGCGTCGGGTCAGTTGCGTCCGCGCTGCTTCGCGGTGGCGCCCGTGGCGCGACACTTGCGGCACAGGCCGAAGACTTCCAGGTTGTGGTGATGGACCTCGAAACCATGGCGGGCGCAGAGGGCGTCCTGTTCGCGCTCGAGGTCGGCGGAGAAGACCTCCTCGACGCGGCCGCAGGCGAGGCAGATGAGGTGATCGTGGTGCGGAATACCCAGGACCTGCTCGTAGTGCTGGGCCGACTTGTCGCCAAACGTCATCTGGCGGACGAGCCCGGACTTCACCAGCAACTCGAGCGTGCGGTAAATGGTGGCCCGGGAGACCCGGCCGTCCTGCCCGCGGGTCCACATCACCAGGTCGTCGGCCTCGAAGTGACGGTGCTTGGCAAATACGACGTCGACCACCGCCCGACGTTCCGCGGTATAGCGGAGCTTCCGGCCGGCGAGGAACCGGCCGAAGTGGTCGTGGGCGGCTTCGAGGAAAGCCTCGCTACGGAGGGCGCGTTCGGGCATGACGCGGTACTGTAGCACGAAGGGCCGGCGCCCTCTGCAGAGCGCCGGCCCGAAGAAGAAGTTCCCCGCCTGTGGACCGTGGGGCCGCCGGATCGAACCCTCCGCAAAAGAGGATCGGCCGAACAACCTGCTCACGTGAGCCGCAGGGAACTTCATAGTGTCGGACGCCGATGTCGATTGCGTCCTCGCATGTGTAGACGCTCGAAGGTCCCGTTCGGATCCCGATTTCTGCACGTCGGCCCGAGACTTCACCGCCCCTTGACCCCGAACCGCATCGGAGCGCCGTGACGACCCCTGGCGGGCGCCTCATCCCTCAAATTGCAGTCTTCGGGCGGATCCCGCGGGTGGGAGCGGGCAAGACGCGGCTGGCCCGCGGAGTCGGCCCGGAGCGCGCCGCCGAGCTGGCTCGCGCATTCCTGCTCGACGGCCTGGAGCGGGCGCTCCGGGTGGCCCCCGACGGCGCGTGGTTCTACGTGGCGCCCGAACCCGATCGGGAGGCTGCCGAGTCGCTGGCCGACGCGCGGGAGGTGGCTGGCGCCGGGGTCCGGATCACGCTTCAGGATGGTCCGCACCTCGGGGCACGGATGCATGCCGCGCTCGCGGCGCTCACGACCGCCGGGCCGGCGCTCCTGGTCGGCGCCGACGTGCCGGACCTGCCCACGCGACTCCTGCGCGACGCACTGGGCCGCCTGGCAGGCCCGTCGAAGTCGCCGCGGCTGGTGCTGGGGCCGGCGGCCGATGGCGGCTTCGTGCTGATCGGCAGTGACCGCGCGCCCGGGGCGATGCTGTGGGACGAGTCGTCGTGGGGTACGCGGGACGTGTGCGCCCGCACGCGCGCGCGGGCCGAGGCGGCCACTCCCCCGTGGTGTGTCGAGGTTCTCGAACCCTGGTGGGATGTCGACGAGCCGCCCGACCTCGAGGCACTGCGCGAACGGATGCGGGTCGGCGCCGGCGTCGACGACCGGCCTCGCCATACCGCAGAGGCGCTGGGGCTCTAGGCCCCGCGCACCGCGGTCCGTTCCCGCCCGGCCGCGAGCAGGTGTCCGAACGCGACCGGGTCCCCCGCCATGACGGCCGTCGCGACGCGATCGAGCGCGGCGCGCAGGCGATCGAGGGCGGCCGCTGAGTGCGGATTGCTCGCCTGGATCTCGAAGTAGACGTCGGGGCTCTCGCGCACGACGGCCGCGGCCAGATCCTCGAGGGCGCGAAACGTCGTGCTGCGCACCGGGTGTTCGGCCGCGGGCAACGCGAGGGCAAACGCGTTCGCGGTCGCGTGCGCGAGGCTCAGGAGGTCGGCCATGATGCGGTCGTGATCCTCGAGCGACAGGTGCACGAGGCGTGCGGTGGTGGGGAGGAACAGCGCCTCGATCGCCGCGGCCGCTGGGGCATCGCCGGTGTCGCAGATCACGACGTCGGCATCGCGCAGGAGGATCGTCGCGGGGCCGAACAGCGGGTGGATCGAGGCGACGCGCGCGCCGGCTGCGCGGAGGGCACGGATCGGTGCGACGAGCGGGGTCTTGATGCTGGCGATGTCGACGATCACGCCGGCGGGCATGCGCGCCGCCCAGTCCGCGTACAGGCGCGCCGTTACGGCGGGCGGAGTCGAGCAGATGATCAGCTCCGCCCCGGCGAGATCGCGCTCGGCCGCCGCGTTCTCGTCCGCGGCGCCGACGGGATCGAGGCTGCTCACCACGTAGCCCTGGGCGGCCAGGAAGCGCCCGAACCAGCGGCCCATGCGACCGGCGCCGCCGACGACCACCGCACGCGAGCCGACGCCGAGAGCCGAGGCGCGCAGGTTGTCCTCGTCCTGCACGGTGACCGAGGCGCGGATCAGCGCCACGAACAGGTCCTGCGCAATGGCCTCGTCGAGGCCGCGCGCGCGGGCCGCCTCGCGCACCCGGTCGAGGACGACCCTCTCCTGCTCGAAGTCGACGGTGGGTCGTCCCTGTCGGCGCTTGAGCTCGCCGGCACGCCGCGCCAGCTCCTGGCGCTCGCCGACGCGATCGATCAGCTCGAGGTCGAGGGCACGGATCCGGGCGCGCAGCGCTTCGAGGTCATCGGGCATCACGAGGCCGGTGCGCGCAGTCCGTCAGGGAGTGGACGCGGGCGGCGGTGCGTCCATCGGCGGGTGCCCGGGAGGCAGTTCGCCGGCGGGCTCCTTCCCGTCGAGACGCGCGATCATCGCGTCGATCACCGACACCATCTCGGCGGGCCCGGACACCTCGCGGGCGCGGGTGAGCGCGCGCTTCGCGTCGTCGTCGCGGCGACCCAATTGCTGATACACGACGCCCAGGTCGAACAGCGCGATCGCGTGCGAGGGATGCTGCGCCACGACATGCTCGAGCATCCGGCGGGCGGTCTCGAAGTCGCCCGAGTTGTGGTAGGAGACCGCGAGGTCCACCTCGACGTCGACGAGCGACGGATTCTTCTTCAGCGCACGCTGGTAGAACGGGATCGCCAGCGGGAAGTTTCCGGTGTCGTACATCAGGTTGCCCATCGCGACGTTCGCCCCCACGGCCGACGAGTCGGCGCGCAGCAGCACCGACAGCGACTCGGCGCTCGCCGATTGGGCGGCGCTGGCGTTGGGCACGGCGATCGGCTTGGGAGCGTTTGCGATCTGGATCGCGGCGATGAACACGGCGACCAGTGCGGCGACACCGACAGCGCCCCACAGCCAGCCCGGCACATCGCTCCCCGCGGCGCCGGAGGGGCGGTAGCCCCAGGACGCGACCGAGGCCGGCGGGCGCTCGGGCCGCTCGATCGCCGGCCGGCGGGGCCGGAACTCGGCAGCGAGCGGGTGGCTGCATTCGACGCAGGACTCGGCGTCGCGCGGACTCGCCGCTCCGCAATCGGGGCACAGCAAGGTTTCGCTCACGCCACCTCCAGGCTCGACCCAAAATGGACTGCGGGGCGGGAGGTCGCCCCCCCGCCCCGCAGTGTGTCCGATGCCGAGGCTCGAGTCTAGGCTTCGACCTTGCCGTGCGACTTGGAGCAGTTGCTCTTCGCCGTCCCGACGTACTTCACCTCGTCGAAACCGGCGCTCTTGAGCGACTTCTCGATCGACTTCCGGCTGGCCGTCTTGCCGTCGGCGCAGACGTAGACCATTTGGTTCGCGTAATCGACGGTGACCGAGGCGACGCCCTTGACCGACTTCACGGTCTGGGCCACGGCCGAGCCGGTGCCCTTGCACTCGGCGCCGGCGACGTAGAACGAGTAGTCCGCTTCATTCTTCGCCGGGCAGCTGCCGGCCGACGTCACGGTGTTCTTGCCATAGGCCAGCGCCATGGCCGACTTCGAGCCCGCGGCGCAGTGATCGCCGGAGGCGGACGCCATGGTGGCCGACGTCTTGGCGCCCTTGGCGCAGCAGCCTTCGGCGCTCGCCATCTTCGCGCTCGCCATCTTCGCGCTCGCCTTCGAGGCACAGCCCGCGCCTTCGCTCGAGACCTGCGAGGCCGAGGTGTTCTTCGCCGAAGCCTTGTCGCCGTCGCACGCGTAGGCGAACGATGCGGCGCCGACCAGGGCGATGCCGACCGCGAGGAACTTGATCCGATTCGAAATCACGTCGCACCTCCGTCCGCGCCGAAAGGCGCGGGGTGTCTTTTGGGTGGGCCTTCCCTCGTGGCGTGGACCCGCGGGGGAAGGCCGTGTCTGATCCACTGCGAGTTGAGCGTAGGGCTTGCGGCAGGCCCCGGTCAACGGCTCCCCGGGGACATCGGCAGGATTGACGCGGGCTTGACCCGCAGGGCAGTCGGCGGCGCCCGCAAGCCCCGCCCGCGGCGAGACTTGACGACCTCCCACGGCGCCGCCTACGCTCGACCCATCCACCCTTCCTGCCCGCCCCCCGCCCCATTCGGAGGTCCCGTGACGGCCCGTCTGCGCCCGCTTCGCTGGTCCCAGTTCGGCATGGTCCTGGTCGCACTGGTCCTCGTCGCGGCGCTCTCGACCGTGCCCGAGTGCGCCGACGCTGCGGCGAAGAAAAAGTCCCGCGCAAAGGCGAAGCCAGCCGCCGCGGCCAAGGGCCCGGCCCGGGTCGAGATCGCGGTCCTCCACACGACCGACCTGCATGGCCACCTCCTCCCCTGGAACTACGACACGGGAAAGCCGGATCCGGAGCTCGGCCTGTCGAAGATCGCGACGCTGGTGAAGCAGGTGCGGGCCGAGACTCCGCGCTCGATCCTGGTCGACGCCGGCGACTGCATCCAGGGCACGCCGCTGCCCTACGTGCACGCGGTCGGCGCCGACGACGGCGTGCCCGGCACCGGCGGCCGCCCGGATCCCCAGATGTCGTGCATGAATGCGATGGGCTACGAGGCGTTCGCCGTCGGCAACCACGAGTACAACTTCGGCCTCGACGTGCTGCGCAAGGCGCAGTCCGAGGCAAAGTTCCCGTGGCTCTCGGCGAACACGCTCAAGACCGACACGCCGGGCGCCGCCGAATACCAGTCCTACCTCGTGAAGGTGATCGACGGCGTGCGCGTCGGCTTCCTGGGCCTCACCACGCCGGGCGTGCCCCACTGGGACGATCCGCCGAACTGGGCCAACCTCACGTTCGAGGACCCGCTCGAGACCGCCCGGCGCATGGTGCCGATCATGCGCGAGCGCGAGCGCTGCGATGCGGTGATCGTCGTCTGCCACATGGGGCTCGAGGAGGACGCGAACGGGCGGCCGAGGCCGAATCAGATGCCGAACGAGAACCGCGTGCTCGCCATCGCCCGCGGCGTGCCGGGCGTCGATGCGATCATCATGGGCCACACCCACGTGCGGATCGAGTCGCGCCTCGAGAACGGGGTGCTGCTCACCCAGTCCGGGCGCTGGGCCGACGGGCTGGGACGCCTCGACCTGACGTTCGACCGCCAGGCGAACGGGCGCTACAAGCTCACCGAGCGCAAGGGCCGCGTCTACGACGTCGACGAAACCGTCGCCAGCGACCCCGCGATCGAGGCCATCGCGAAGCCGTACCACGACGCGACCGAGGCGTACCTGTCGACGGTCATCGCCCAGGCGGCCGACACGCTCGACGGCGGCGACGCGCGCATCCGCGACAACGCGCTGCACGAGATCGTCGACCGCGCACAGCTCGAGGCAACCGGCGCCGACGTGTCGCTGTCGGCGATGTTCAATCCGCGGGCGCGCATCACGCCGGGCCCGGTAACCGTCCGCGACGTGTTCGCGCTCTACCCTTACGAGAACACGCTGGCCGCGATCGAGCTCTCGGGCGCCGACATGAAGGCCGCGCTCGAGCACTCCTCGCGCTACTACATGCCTTACGACTTCGGGCGAACGCCCGGTCCGGTGGTGAACCCGGACATCCAGGGCTATAACTTCGACACGGTCGAGGGCCTGACCTACACGCTCGACCTGTCGCGCCCCGCCGGCGAGCGCGTGCGGGACCTGCGCCTGGAAGGGGCGCCGCTGGCGCCCGACCGCATGATCAACGTGGCGGTGAACAACTACCGGGTGAACGGCGGCGGCGGCTACACGATGCTGAAGAACGGCCGCGAGGTCTCGACCCGGCGCATTCCCGCGCGCAGCGCCGTGGTCGCATTCATGCGCGAGCAGGGCACGATCCGGCGGCGCACCGACGGCAACTGGCGCCTCGCCCCCGAGTGGGTCGGTTCGCCCGCTCGCGAGCCGATCGAGCGCCTGGTGCGCCGCGGCGTCATCCCACCGGACAGCGCGCTGACCTACCGCCTCGATGCCCCGCTCACCCACCGTCGCCTCGCCGACTGGGTGCGCATGCTCGGCGTGCCCGAGCCCCTGAGTCCCGCCGGCGAGTCGGCGCGCAAGAAGCAGAAGCAGGCGCCCGCCAAGCTCGACCCCGCGGCGACGGTGCCGCTGTCGCGCGCGATCGAGTGGAGCGCGAACGCGCTGCCCGCGAGCCCGCGCGCCCGAGCCACCGCCGCCGACGATCCGTTCGGGCTCGTCGATGGCCGCGCCGCCGATCGTCCGCTCACGGTCGCCGAGGGCGCCGCCGTGCTCGCCGACGCCGTGTTCCCGCGCCTGACCTTCCTGCACATGACCGACTTCCACGGCGCACTCCTGCCCGGCGCCACCGAGCGCTCGTCGCAGAAGCCGTGGGGCGGCGCGGCCGTGTTGGCCGCCTACGTGGCCCGCGAGCGCGCGCTCAACCCGCAGGGCACGATCCTCACCGACGGCGGCGATTGGATGCAGGGCACGGCGATCTCGAACCTGCGCTTCGGGCGCCCGGTGATCGACCTGATGAACCGGCTCGGCGTCGACGCGGCCGCGATCGGCAACCACGAGTTCGACTGGAGCGTCGACACGCTCCGCGCACGCATGGCCGATTCCCGCTTCACGCCGCTCGGCGCGAACTGGTTCGATCGCGCGACCGGCAAGCGCATGGCCGGCATCGCGCCGTGGACGATCGAGACGCGGCGCGGACTCTCGGTGGGCATCCTCGGTCTGTGCACCGAGGACACGCCGCAGACGACGATGCCGCAGTACGTGAAGGACTTCGAGTTCAAGGACGCCGGGAAGACCGCCGCCTCGCTGGTCGACTCGGTGCGCGCGGCGGGTGCGAACCTGTACGTCATGATCGGCCACCTTCCCGGGCGCCAGGATTCGACGGGCAAGGTCAGCGGCGAACTGGCCGACGTCGCGCGCGCCGTGCCCGGCGAGCTGGCCGTGTTCGGCGGCCACAGCCATAACCGCGTCCTCGGCGAGGCGAGCGGGGTCCCCGCGATGATCGCGGGCTCCAGCGGACAGTACCTGGGCCGGCTCGACGTGGTCGTCGATCGGCGCGCCGACGACGGTCGCGGCGCCGTCGTCCCCGCCGAGACGCACGCGCGGATGATCCCCACCTACGCCGACGACGTGCGCCCGGATCCGGCGACGCTGGCGTTCGTCGAGCAGACCAACGCGGCGATCGCCCCGATCACCGGCCGCGTCCTCGGCACCGCCGACCAGGCGATGGGCCGCAGCCGTGCCGAGGATTCCGCGCTGGGCAACTGGATCTCCGACGCGATGCGCGAGGCGACGAGCGCGAACTTCGCATTCCAGAACCCGGGCGGCATCCGCACCGAGCTCGACGCCGGTCCGGTCACGGTCGGCGAAGTCTACGCCATCATGCCGTTCGACAACCGCATCGCCACCGTGCAGCTCACGGGCGCGCAGGTCAAGTCGGTGCTCGAGACGGGCGTCTCGCCGACGACGTGCATCCAGGTCTCGGGGTTGACGTTTGCGTTCGACCCGGCGAAGCCGCGCGGCGAGCGGGTGCGCGACTTGAAGACCGCGGCCGGCATCCCCATTGATCCCGCCGCCACCTACGCGGTGGCCGCGAACGACTTCATGGCGCAGGGCGGCGACGGCTTCACCATGTTCGCCGAGGGCAAGGGCCTCACGGTCACCGGGATCCTGGTGCGCGAGGCGATGGAGAAGGACCTGGAGAGGAGGACCGCGAAGGGCGAGCGCCTGATCGCGACCGGCGGGCGGCGGATCAAGAACCTGGGCGCGGCCGCGAGCAGGGCTACGGAGCGCTGAGCGTCAGCCCT
Organism: Candidatus Eiseniibacteriota bacterium; assembly: GCA_031413115.1. Classification (GTDB taxonomy): domain Bacteria; phylum Eisenbacteria; class RBG-16-71-46; order RBG-16-71-46; family DASYSL01; genus JANPEF01. The sequence continues at coordinate 13,420 of JANOEH010000058.1, forward strand.
CGATCGCCTCGATCCCCGCCGTCGACGGATCGAGGCGATCGAGCAGGCCGCCGAGAAATCGCGTCGCCCACCACACCTCGAACAACAGCCAGCCGGCCGCGATCGCCGCGCCGAGAACGATCGCCGGCGCTCCGATCACCCCGGCAAGCAACCACATCGCGACGGCGCCCGATACAGCCGCCGGGAGGGTGCAGATCGCGAGCACGATCACCGAGCCGAACAGCGTCAGCATGCGCTGGCCCGACGCCTCGAAGCCGCGTGCGCGACTGTTCGCCAAGGCGACCCATGCCGGGAACATCAGCACGATGGCGTTCTGCAGCGTGAGCTGGATGCCGGTCAGCGCGGGCAGCAGCAGCGCCGCGCCCAGCAGGCCCGCGAACCACCACGAGACCGACGGGATGCTCTCGAGGCCGAGCGCGCCGACTGCCTCGGTGCCCACCCAGGCAAGTCCGATCGCCGCGGCAGCCAGGGCCCCCAGCTCGATCGCGGTGAGCACGACCCACGGGCCGAGGAGTTCGCCGCGCACGATCGCCCGGCCCGACAGCGGAAACGTCTTCACCGCGTCGATGTGGAGCAGGTCCTCGCGCAGGTCGTTGCGCACGAACAGCGGCCCGAACATCGCGGTGAACACCGCGACGAGCGCGGCAAGGAAGGCCGCGATCAGGCCGAACGGCGCGCCGGCGTCGTTCAGCCCGACGATCAGGCCCACCACCCCGAAGAGAAACGCCCCGAGGCCGATCAACCCGCGCACGGGGGTGACGCGGGCCAGCGAGACGAGGTTCTTCCACAGGAGTGCGATTCCGGGACGGCCCTTCGGCGCAAGGCGCCACGGAAACGCGCGCACGCGCGTGGGCAGGGCGCCGCCGCGACGGGATGCCTGCTGCCGCGCCGCGACGCGCTCGGCGCGCTTCTGCGCCGCGTCGACCGCCGCCTCCTCGAACTCCGCGTCGGAGCGGATCACCCACAGGTAGTTGGCAAGCAGAATCGCGATCGCCGGTGGCAGCCAGCGCACGAAGTCGCCCGGGTTCTGCGCGAGGATGAGGCGCGGGAACACCGCGAACGGCCACAGCGCCACGCCGAGCACGCCCGTGGTCCCCACCTTGCCGACCACCCCGACGAACGCCCCGAGGCCCTCGCGCGTCACGTCTTCGTCCCCGGTGAGCGTGCGCGCGGCGGCGAGGATCGCCGGCCAACCCGCGAGCACGCCGATGACGACGGCGGTCCCGAGCGCCGCGAAGGCGAGCAGCGGGACGATCCGCCGTCGCAGTCCCGACATGCCCTGCGCGATGAGCTCGGCGGTCGCGAAGCCGGCGCCCATGGTGTGCAGGTGCAAGGTCGCGTAGAGGAGCCAGATGCCCAGCAGGCGGCCCCAGCCGCCGACGGACGTGAGCCCGCGGCCCCAGAAGAACGACGTGATGAAGGCGCCGAACAGGATGCCAAGCTGCGCGCGCAGCAGCTTGTAGTGGACGATCTGGCGCCGCGTCACCGGCGCCGGAAACAGGTAGTGGATCTCGGCGCGGGTGAACTCGAGCACCGCGCCCTTCGAGGGCAGGATCCAGAGCAGCGCCGTCCACGCCAGCAGCACGACGCTGCCGGCGAACGCGAATCCATCGATCACCTGGGGACTGAGGAGCGAGCTCCAGTTCCCGCCCGGGCGATCGCGCAGGCCGGAGCGCACCACGTTCGACATCCAGAACCCGATCCACAGCACGCTCACCGCCGTCGGCACGAGGTACCGCGGCTCGCGCAGGCGGCGGAGCTGACGCAGGATCTTGTTCTTGGTCGTGCGGATGGTGAGGAAGCGGAAGACGCCGAAGACGTCGCTCATCGCGAGAAGGGCGTCCCGTCTGGATCGTCGTCACCACGGCCCGTGACGGTGAGGAAGATCTCCTCGAGCGTCGCGTCCTTCGCCAGGCCCGGGGCGGCGGCGCGGATCTCGGAGAGCGAACCGAGCGCGAGGCGCCTCCCGTTCTGCAGGATGAGCACGCGATCGGCTATCTCCTCGACCAGGTGCAGCAGGTGCGACGACACCACGATCGCCGCCCCGCGGTTCTTCCGCTCGAGGATCGTCCGCTTCATGCGGCGGATGCCGTACGGGTCGAGGCCGGTCAGCGGCTCGTCGAACAGCATCGCCTCGGGTTCGTGCAACAGCCCGCAGGCGATGGCGAGCTTCTGCTTCATGCCGCGCGACAGTTCGCCGGGCAGCGCGCCCGCCTTGTCCGCCAGCTCGAGTTCTTCGAGCAGCGCGCGGCCGCGGCCCTCGGCGCCCTCGACGTTGTACAGGCGCGCGGTGAGCTCCAGGTGCTCGCGGACGGTGAGGTAGTCGAACAGGTGGGGCTCGTCCGGCATCCACGCGAGCCGGCGCTTGGCCTCGACCGGCTGCGTGCTCAGGTCGTGTCCCGCGACCAGCACCGCCCCCGACGTAGGCCGGAGGATGCCGACGAGACAGCGCAATGTGGTGGTCTTGCCCGCGCCGTTGGGGCCGACCAGCCCGACGATCTCGCCGGGCGCGACGGCGAACGACAGGTCGTCGACGGCGACGAACGATCCATAGTGCTTGCACAGGTTGCGGACTTCGATCAAGGCGTCCTCCCGCCCGCGGCCGCAGGCGGGCGGAGAATACCACGAGCGGCGCTAGTTGGCGGAAGTCCGCCCGCGCACGACCGGCGGGGCCTTGGCCAGGTAGGTGGTGACGCCGCGTGCGATCATGCGCGCCATGTCCCGCTGGAACTGGGGATCGCGCAGGAGGCGCTCCTCGACCGGGTTGTTGATGAACGCGCACTCGACGAGGATCGAGGGCACGACCGGCGACTTGAGGACCGCGAAGGGCGCCTGCTTGATGCCGCGCGAGGTCATGTTCCGACCCTCCTCGATCTGGGTGAGCACCGCCTCGGCGAGCAGCGACGACTGCTGGATGACCTCGGTCTGCTTGAGATCGAAGAGGATGCCGAGCAGGTCGTCGTCCCCGCGCTCGGCCGGGCCCGCCGAGATCTTGTCGGCGGCGTTCTCGAGGTCGGCGAGGTTCTTCGACGCCTCGTCGCTGGCGCTGGCCAGTGACAGGAAGTAGACCTCGCTGCCGCTGCCGTTGCGCCCCCGGGCGGAGTTCATGTGGATCGAGACGAACGCGTCGGCCTGGTACCGCTCGGCCATGCGATAGCGATCGCGCAGCGGCACGTCGTAGTCGGCGGTGCGCGTGAGGACCACCGAGATGCCCGCGTTCTTCTCCAACTCCTCCTCGACCATGCGGGCGATGGCGAGCGCAATGTTCTTCTCGTAGGTCCGCTTGGGCCCGACCGCGCCAACCGCCTCGCCGCCGTGGCCCGGGTCGACGATGATGATGCGCCGTCCGCTGGCCGTGACCTTCGCCACCCGCTCGCGCTCGACCGCGTCGCGGTCGGCCTGCCCGGGACGATCGATGTCGATGACCACGCGCGGCGCGGCCCCCGCCTCGTCCTCGAGCCCGAAGATGCGCGGTCGCACCCACTCCTCGAGTTCGACGCGCAGGCGCAACCCGGCGGGATCCTCCTCGACCGAAATGGCACGCACGGCCCCGGGGGCCAACGTGGGCATCTCGAGCGCGGGTGACCGCACGGCGCGGTCGATCACGACGTCGAAGCGCGACGCCGCGGAGTCGGTGACGAGTCGGTAGTTGGCGGATGCGCTCAGGTCGAGCACGAGCCGCGTGGCGTCGGGGCCGGCGTAGCTGCGCATGCTCTGCGCCACCGGCGTGACCGGCTTGGCCGGGGCCTGCTTGCGGCTCGACTTCTTCTTCGTCGCGGCATCGACATCGTGCGGGGCGATCGCATCGACGGCGATCCCCCCCACGACGACGAACGCGAGCGCGAGCCCGAAGACCCACGCTCGCGCGCGATCGCGCTGGCGCAACCTCAATCCTTCAGCTTCAGGGCGACGTACCGGGTGCCCATCCGGCCGCTACTCCAGTCGACGCTGGCGACGCGCACGCGCAACGGCCGCCCGCTTGCCTTCGCCGCCTTGACCGCCGCGCCCAGCGCCGCCGGCGAGGTGGTCGCGTTGCCGCCGGCCTCGAGGATCAGGTCGCCCTCCTCGATGCCCGCCGTTCCCGCCGCGCCGCCGGGTTCGACTTCGCTCACGACGACGCCGTTGATGTTCTCGGCGAGCACCGCGTGCTCCTGCTCGTTGAGCGAGCGCACGCTCATGCCCAGGTCCGCCGGCACGACTTCGTCGGGAACGCCGCCCGGGACCGGGCGGGGCCGTCCGGTCGCCTGCGCGAGCATGACCTCGCGGTTGGCGAGCGTGACGCTCACGGTCATCGGCTTGCCGTCGCGCAGCAGCGCCACGGCGACTCGCTTCTCGACCGGCGTGTCGGCGACCTTGAGCCGGAACGCCGTCACGTCCCTGACCCGCGCCTGGTCGAACGAGGTGATGATGTCGCCGGGCTTGATGCCCGCGCGGCTCGCCGGCGAATCGTCCGAGACCTCGCCGACCACCACGCCGGCGTCGGACTTGAGGCCGTACGTCTCGGCGAGATCGGGCGTGAGCTCGGCCGGCACGACGCCGAGGAACCCGCGGACCACCTTGCCGTTGGCCACCAGCTGCTCGGCAATGTGCCGCGCCAGGTTGATCGGGATGGCAAAGCCGATCCCCTGTCCCTGCGCGTTGATCGCGGTGTTGATGCCGATGGCCTCGCCGCGCAGGTTGACCAGCGGGCCGCCCGAGTTTCCGAAATTGATCGACGCGTCGGTCTGGATGAAGTCCTGGTAGTCGGGCGCGCCGCCGGCGATGTTGAGCGCGGAGCGGCCGCGCGCGCTGACGATGCCGGCAGTGACCGAGCCTTGCAGCTCGCCGAGAGGATTGCCGATGGCCAGCACCCACTCACCGACCTTGATGCCGTCCGAGTTACCCAGCGGCAGCGCGGGCAGCGGGGTCGACGCGTTGATCTGGATCACGGCGACGTCGGTCGCCGGATCCTGGCCGATGATCCGGGCCTTGAATGTGCGCTTGTCGGACAGCGTGACCGTGATCTCGGACGCATCGCGAACGACGTGATTGTTGGTCAGGATGCGACCGTCGGGGTCGATGAGAAAGCCCGAGCCTGAGGACGGCGTGTACTGCTGCTGGCGACGCTCGTTGCCGCCGCCCCCGTTCCCTCCCGGCGGCTGGCCGAACCAGCGGCGGTACATCTCCTCCATGTCTGACGAGTTGCCGCCGGCCCCGACCTTGCGGCGGGTCTCGATGCTCACGACCGCCGGCGCGGCGCGCTCGACGACGGCGACGAACGGGCTCTCCATTCCGGGCAGCGGCGCCATCGTGGCGGCGTTCTGGTACGCCGGCTCGACCACGCCCTGGGCGACGGACTCGGGAGAGAGGCGGAGTGTGCCGGCAAGGGCGAGTCCGAGCACCAGTCCGCAGGTGACGAAGACGGCGGCGCCCGCCCAGATGCGGGCCGGGCCCAGCGGGGAACGATCGTTCGACATGGGGCAAGTCCTCCTCTCCGCGAGGCGGAGACCGGATGCGTAACGGACGAACACGTTCATGCTAGAAGCCACGGGCGACGGCGGTCAAGGCGCGGCACGCCGGATCGCGGCGCTTCACAGCGATTTGGCGGCCTTGTCGCGCCCGGCCCTTTGCGGCACTCTCCGGCCATGAGCGACGAGGCGCTGTTCCTTTCGGATGTCCACCTGGGCGCGTCCCGTTCCGACCGCGACCGGGCCCGCGAAGACCTGCTGGGCGCCTTTCTCGAACGCCGCGCCGCGCACGCCCGCCGGCTGTTCATCCTCGGCGACCTGTTCGACTTCTGGTTCACCTACCGCCACGCCATCCCGCGCGAGCACCTGGCCACCGTGCGCCGACTGGGCGCGCTGGTCGACGCCGGCGTCGAGATCACCTACCTGGGTGGCAATCACGACTGGTGGGCCGGGGCTTTCCTGCGCCAGCAGCTGGGAATCACCACGTTCGACGACCCGACGACGGTCGAACTCGACGGGCGTCGGCTCGCGCTCATGCACGGTGACGGGCTCGCGCGCGGCGACCTGGGCTACAAGCTGCTCAAGAAACTCCTGCGCAATCCGCTGACCATCGCCGCCTACCGCTGGATCCATCCCGACCTCGGCATTCCGTTCGCCCACCTCGTGTCGCGGCTTTCCCGCGGCAGTCGCGACGAATCGAAGGTGGATCGCGAGTGGCTCTATCGCCAGCTCGCCCTGCCCCGCTTCGCCACCGGTGCGGACGGCGTGCTCACCGGGCACTACCACCACCCGACGCACTTCCGCCGCGAGGGGAAGGACTTTCTCGTTCTCGGCGATTGGGTGACGAACTTCACGTTCGCGAGCCTGCAAGACGGCAAGTTCGGACTCGAGCGATGGGATGGCGAGAAGGGCGTGCCGCTGGAGCCCGGGCACCCGGGAGTCGACGCGCGCTCCTGACCGGGAGCGGGCACTAGAACCGGGCGGTGAGCCCCGCTCGATGGGAGCTGCCCAGGTCGTCGTGGTAGGGCACGAACGCGTAATCGAAGGCCACGTTTCCCACGCCCACGCCGGCCCCCGCCGTGAAATCCGCAGCGTCCTGGCCGAACATCCAGCCCGCGCGCAGGGCGAGCACGGACGCCGGCCGCACCTCGAGCCCGGCCCGGCCCTCGATGTCGTCACCCTTGAGCTTGCTGACTTCGCCGCTGACGAGCCAGCGCAGCGAGGGCTTCCCTCCGGCGTACGAGGCCCCGCCGGCGACGGTCAGCGGCTGTTCGACCGCTTCGCCCGCCGCGCCATCCACGGTCGCGAAGTTCGGACTGCCGCCGAGCTGACGCACCGCGGCGCCGAGCGTGAGCCCCGCGATCCGCGCCGGCGCGTAGAGCCCGCCGAGCGAGAACGTCAGCGTCGAAGCCGAGCTGCCCGCGATCGATTCGCTGACCCAGCCGAGCGTCGCGCCCAGGCGCGCGCCGGCTGCGATGGTGGCGGCGTAGCCACCAGAGACGGCGAAGTCGCTCGCCCCGAACGTGCCCAGCGGGTTGCCGATCGCGTCGGTGCCATCGAGCCCGCTCGTGTAGTGCGAGTTGAACGCCAGCGACAGGCCGTCGTCGGACTTCCGCCACGTAGCGGCGATCAGGTCCTGGCGGAAGTTCTGGATACTCTCGTGGTGGACCCCGGTGACGGCGATCTCCTGCGACGGTCCGACGGCCACGGCCGGGGCGATCCCGGCGGGATTCCAGAAGGCCGCGGTCGGGTCGTCGGCGATTGCGGTGTAGGCGCCGCCTAGTGCTGCGGCGCGGGCGCCGGCGGGCAGGTTGAGAAAGGCGAATCCGGTGGTGCTTCCGGCGCGGGCCGGGGCGGCGACCGCCAGGAGCGCGGCGCCGAGAGGCAGGGTCCACCAGAGGAGCGGGGTGCGCAGGGGCATCGGGTCTCCGGACAGGGAACGGCCCGCACCCCCACGGGTGCGGGCCGCCTTTCACTCTGGGGGATGTCGCCCCGAGGGTCAACCGCCCCGCGGGACCGTCCGACGATTGCTACCCCGCGACCCCGCAGTTTCTCCCGTGAACGGCCGGGAAGCCTACCGGGCGGTTGCGCCGGACCTGGTGCCCACTGCGGCCAGCAGCGGATCGCGCCGCGGCGCCCGGATCAGCTCGGGGTTGTCGGCCTGGAGCTGGTAGGCCCAATCGATCCGCACCTGGTTGTTGGTGATCGAGGTGACGCGGAACTTCGCGTAATTCCCGGTCCGGGTCCATGCGTAGTAGGCGTGGCCGACGATGAGTTCCACCGTCCCGGTCGGGGACCAGCCCTCGTCCGGCGCCCAGTCGAGGTCGTCGAGCACGCGATAGCCCGCATCCTGCACGTCGGTCGACAGGTCGCGCGCCACCATCAGCCGGGCGCCGCCGGCGACCTCGTAATAGATGTCTGTGGACGCGTCGCCGGCCAACCGCAGCACGCCCGCCGAGAAGTCATAGCCCGCCAGCTCGCCCGGCTCGAACGAGATGTCGTACAGCACCAGGTTCGCCCCCGCCGGCCGCGGCGTATCCAGCGTGTTCTCGACCGACAGCGCGCTCTCGTTGCCGGCCACGTCGTAGGCCGCGACCGCGTAGTAGTAGGTCGTTCCGTTGAGCACGGCGGCGTCGACGAACGTGGTCGACGGGGTCGTCGCCAGCGCAAACATCTCGCCGAGGTATCCGTCGACGCCACGGTAGACGCGGTAACCGGCGAGGTCCCCATCGGTGTTCGGCACCCAGGAGATGGTCACGCGACCATCGCCGGTCACGGTGCTCACCGCCTGCGGCGCCGCGGGCGGAATGGAATCGACCACGACCACCGGGCCATCGTCGGAGTCGCAGCCGACGGCGAACAGCGCAAGGGCCGCGAGGATGCCGAGCGCGGGAAGGGTCCGGATGCGGGTCGGGAACGTGCGGGTCGACATGAAATCCCCCAGGGCCGGTGCGTGGCGCGCCTTGCGCCTCCCGCCACCACTACGCAATCGGCGTGCCGATCCCGGCTGCGCCGCGGCCAATGGCCCGGAGGTGGATTGCAGGCGCTTCGCGAAGTGCATGAGGGAAAACGAGTTCACGCGAAGCGACGGGGACGAGATGGGATCCGTCTCGGCGCAGGCGACGGCCCCACGGGAGCCGCGAGGCGGGGCACCCGTGCCGCAACCCCTTCGGGCGTGCGGCCGGGATGCGACAGACAAAGACCGGGGGAACCCCTCGAAGCGGGCTCCCCCGGCCGTCTCAGTGTTCCTCTTGCTTCTGCTCCTTGCTTCTACAGAGCGGGCGCCGGTTTCCTCGACGGCAACGACCTGTACATCCCCCAGTGCTGGCCAGTGCCGAACCGGACCTGCGCCCGTTTTCGAAACCCCGCGACTCCTCTCGGGAAACCCCCTGCGTGCCCCAGGAGCTTGTCCGTGTTGTCCTTCGCGAGAAGCCTCCGCGGCTGTCGCGGGGTTCAACCCTCGGTGCTGCAAACTCCGGGCTAGTCGGGTGCTCGAAGAGTGAATCGATCGTCGCTTTCGACCGGGCTCATACCCTCGACCACTCTCCAGCGAACCCCGACAAGCCCAGAAACCCAGGTGCTTCGTCGTCGTTGTCCGTCTGCAACATCCCTGCTGCTGCCTGTTCCGGACTTCCCGGGGGGAGCCGTCTCGACTGAAAGATGCGCTGGCTGGGTGCGCGAGACGGGCAGCCCCGAAATGTCTCTGCTGTGTTGCGTCCGTGCCCTGATGCTCTGCCTTGTTTCTCTCTGGAGGTCCCCCCCTCCGCCGCGGGAGTAGTGCATTGGTTGTGCCACCCGGAGGTGACACCGCGAACGCAACCGGTTCCAGTCCGACAACCTCATTGACAGCAACGGTTTGCAAGCGGTTGATCGGAGCCCTGCGCGGCTGGGCGTATCGACGAGGAAGCGGTGGAGTGGCAGGAGGCTTCACAGCGGAATCGGCGGAGCGAATCCAACTTATTGCAATACAACAGGATACGAACACTTAAAAGGCTTGAGAGCAAAGTCTCAAGCCGCGTGTGATCGCAAACTGGAACGAAGGGGCGCGTCAGACGCGCATGCGCCGCCGATCGAGGCCGAGCAGGCGGATCTTGCTGAGCAACGTGGGATACGACAGGCCGAGCGCACGTGCCGCGTGCGTCTTGTTCCAGCCGTGCTGCTCGAGCGCCTCGCGGATCAGGCGCCGCTCGAGGCGTTCGACGTGCTGCCGCACGTTGTACGAGCCACCCAGCTCGGCCGGATGCTCCTCGTGCGAGTCGCGCAGGTCCTCGGGCAGCAACTCGACACCCACGACCTGGTCGGGCTCGCCGAGCACGACGAGGCGCTTCACGGTCTTCTCGAGTTCGCGCACGTTGCCCCGCCACTCGTGGTTGAGAAACGCGCGCAGCACCGCGGGCGCGAGCGTGGGCACCGGCTTGTCCATCTGCTTCGCATAGAACGACAGGAAGTGCTCCGTCAGCAGCGGGATGTCCTCGCGGCGCTCCCGCAGCGGTGGCACGGTCACCGCGATGTCGTTCATGCGGTAGTACAGGTCCTCGAGGAAGCGCTTGCTCTTGATGCGCTCGCGCAGCTCGGCGTTGGTGGCCGCGACCACGCGGGCATCGACGCGGAACGAGCGGGTGGAGCCGACCGGACGGATCTCGCCGCGGTCGAGCACGTGCAGGAGCTTGGCCTGCATGGGCTCGGAGATCTTTTCCACCTCGTCGAGGAAGATGGTGCCGCCGTCGGCCTCCTTGAACAGGCCGTCCTTGTCGCGGTTGGCGCCGGTGAACGCGCCGGCGACGTAGCCGAACAGCTCGCTCTCGAGCAGCGTGTCGGGCAGGGCCGCGCAGTTGATGGCGACGAAACGCTTGTCGCGGCGCGACGACATCTCGTGGATGGCCTGGGCGATGAGGCCCTTGCCGGTGCCGGTCTCGCCCATCAGCAGGATGCTCGCGGTCGAATCGGCCACCTTGGCGAGCAGGGCCAGCATCTCCTGCATTTCCTGCGAGCGGGTGACGATGCGTTCGAGGCCGGGCTGCGGCGCGAGGCGGCGCTTGAGGACCTGGTTCTCCTCCATCAGCACCGAGCGCTGCGCCTCGACCATGGCCACGCCCGCCGAGTTGGCGAGCACCGCGAGGAGGTTGATCTCGCGCTGCTTGAAGGCGCCACGCAGATTATCGGACAACCGATCGACGTAGAGCAGCCCCACCGCCTGGCTGGGGAACGTGAGCGGAACGCCGACCAGCGAGTAGACGCCGGACAGCGCGCCCGACAGTTCGCCCGCGAAGCGCGGGTCGGCGGCGATGCGGCTCTTGAACACGGGTTCGCCGCCGATCAGGTCGCGGCCGACGATGCGATCGAGCGAAGCGAGCACCCGGCGCGCCCGATCGGCGCCCAGGTTATGGTGCGCAACGACCTCGAGGCGGCCTCCGCCCGAGGCGAAGGCGACGAAACCGCGGTCGCCGCCGGCGCGCTCGACGGCGAGGCGGACGGTGCGCGACAGCACGTCGTGGACGTCGTCGGCGCTCTTGAAGATGTCGTTGGCGTCCTGCAGCGCGCGGAACTCGTTCGAGGTCGAGACCGACGACGCGGCGGACCGCGCTTCGAGTTCCGCCCGCAGCGTCGCCAGGCGCGATTCGCCGTCGGCATCGCCGGCTTCCCGGAGCCACCCAAGCGCATGCTCGATCTCGGCCAGCGCCTGGTCGACGTGACCGCGCGCGGCGACGAGACGGGCGAGGCACATCGCGGCTTCGGCGGCGAGCGTCGGCACACCGAGGTCGCGATAGAGCGCCTCGGCGCGCTTGAGCGGTTCGAGCGTCCACTCGGCGAGGCGGCTCTCGGCGTTCGGCACGGGCGCGGCCAGCGCGAGCTGTGCCGCCAGCAGCGCGGTGCGCGCCAGCTCGTAACGCTCTCCCAGCTGCTCGAACGAGACCTGTGCGGCGCGCAGGTCGGCGAGGCCCGCGGCCTCGTCACCGCGCGCGACGGCGGCGAGCCCGGAGGCGCGGCGCGCGATGGCGAGTTCGGCGAGGTCGCCGGCCTTCTCGGCCAGGGTCTCGGCGCGGGCGGCGTGACGTCCCGCCTCGTTTGCTTCCCCCTGGAGCAGCGCCACCAGCGCGAGGCGACCCAGCACCTCGTAGGTGACGTCGCCCTCGGGAGCGGTCTCCTCGGCGAGCCTGAGCGCGCGCTCGAGATCGCTGCGGGCGGCGGTCAGGTCTCCGCGCTCGCCCAGCAGCTCACCGCGGAACTCGAGCAGGAGCAGGCGCTCGCGCGGCGGATCGGCCGGCAGGAGCAGGCCCTCGGCCACCGCGAACTCGGAAGCGGCAAGGTCGAACTCGCGACGCCGCGCGTGCACGCGACCCAGCGCCATGCGCGTGCGCACCTCGGACAGGCGCTCGGCCAGCTCGACGAAAATCTGCAGAGCGCGCCGGAAACACTCGGACGCGAGGTCGAACTCGCCCAGCCGGTAACGCATGATCCCGAGGTTGGTCGAGTAGTTCGCCACCCACGAGTAGTCACCGATCTTCTCGGCCAGGCGCAGCGCCTGTTCGAACGATCGCGTCGCTTCGCGCCACTGGCCCGTCGTCTTGTAGACGAGGCCCAGGTTGTTGTGGGCGCCCGCCATCCGCGACACGTGATCGGCGCGACGGAAGGTCGCGAGCGCGCCGGTGAACGCATCGTGGGCGGCGGCCGAGTCGCCGCTGCGCAGCGCGGCGATGCCGAGAATCGTCTCGGCATACCCGAGTTCGAGATGCTCGTTGGTGGATCGGAGGATGCGGAAGGCGGCGCGAGCGTAACGGCGCCCGCGCTCGTAGCGACCCAGGGCCACGTGCCCGGCGGCGATGCGCGCAGCGATCGTTCCGAGGACGACCGGGTCGCCGAGCACATGCGCGACCGACCGCGCTTCGGCCAGGCGATCGAGCGCCTCGGCGAAGCGTTCCTGGCGATAGTCGCACTCGGCGAGCTTGAGTAGCAGGCGCGCCCGCCCCGCGCGATCGTCGACCGGGATGGCCAAGAGCGCCGCGACATAGTAGTCACGCGCCGCCCCGTGCTGGTCGGTCGCCTGACTGAGATCGCCAAACTCCTCCTGCCGGAGCGCCGTGTCCTGACCAGGCACGCGGGTCGCCGGGGATTCGTTCGGGGGGGTCGATTTCGACACAGCTCGCTCCTCAGCCCTACCGGGGACAGACTGAACGCAGGATCGGTCGGTCACGAGCGGGGGACGCCGGCCCGTGCCGGCATCGCCCCGCACGATCGAAAACTTAGCGACCGAACCGCCCGAGCAAGGTAGCGACGTACCACTTCGCCCAGGTCCAACCCTTCTCTGCACGTTCGACGCCGGGGGATGCAACCGGGCCGCCCAGGCTGCCGGTGCTGCTCAGCATCATCGTCGAACCCGGTACAGATGGCTGAACCCAGGGCTTCGACGAATCGTTGGGTCGATCCGGGTCTCCGTTTGTCGCGCCACCCGCCCCGGCCGACGCGAAGACCGTCGATACACCGACAGTCGCCGTCGTCGCAACGACGCCGAGCACGAGAAGAAGGACCAGAATGTATGTGCGAGTTGCCTTGGCGGCCATTTGCGCTGAGTACTCCCTCTACGCGAGACCTCTCTAAGGAACTGGTTTCGGCGCGCGTGGGCCGAAATCAGGCGACACAAGGAGTTGCCTGAGGCAGGGGACCTTGGTCCAGCGCGTGCAAAACGCTACGCCCCCGATCCGCCCTGGTCAACTCATTTAGAGGTATCAAAGCAATGAATCTCCGGCGGCCCCCGCCGACTCCGCCTGGCGGAGAGCGAGGCGGGCCAGGGCGTAACGCAGGCCCTGGGTCGAGGCCGTGATCGAAGCCAGCCCGGCCGCCTCGAGAAGGCTGACCAGGAGGACGCAGCCCGCGGGCAGGATGTCGGCGCGCCCGGGACCGACCGTGGCCAGCGCCTGGCGCTCGGACGTGGTCAGGCCACAGAGCGACTCGGTGAGCCGGCGAACGTCGCCGGTCGGCAGCAGGTGCCCCTCGACCCGCGAGGCGTCATAACGGCGGAGCCCCAGGTTGAGCGCCGCCAGGGCGGTGATCGTGCCACCAACGCCCCCGGCCGCCTGTGGCGTGGGGCGCAGGAGCACGTTGTGCTCGACCCACGTCTCGCGGAGAAAGGCACGCAACTCGGCGAGCTCCCCCGCCGCCGGGGGATCGGACTTGAGAAAACGCTCGGTGAGACGCACGCAGCCGAGCTCGAGACTGACCCAGTGCTGCACCTCGAGTCCCGCCCCGCGAACGATTTCGACGGAGCCGCCCCCGAGGTCCACGATCAGGTACTCCCCCAGCGCCGGATCCCAGCGCAGCCCGTCGATCACGGCCTGGTAGACGAAGCGTGCCTCCTCCTCGCCGGAAAGGATGCGAATCGGATACCCCGCCGCGGCCTCGAGCCGCGCCGTCACCTCGGCGCCATTGGCGGCGCTGCGCAGGGCGTTGGTTGCCCCGACGACCACCGCCGAGCACTCGAGCTCCCGCGCCCGGTGGGCGAATCTCGCCAGGGTGTCGCGGGTCCGCTCCTCGGCCCGGAGGCCGATCCGGCCGGTCGCATCAAGACCTTCTCCCAGGCGGCAGGATTCCCCGAGGCGTACCAGGGGACGAATGTCCCCGCGGCTCCCCCGCTCTGCGACGAGGAGTCGGATAGAGTTTGTTCCGATATCGATGGATGCGACCCGGAGTGGGCGAACCCCGTTCAGCGGCATCCCGAGCTCGCGTGACTAGAGCAGGAAATCATCCATATCCTTCGATTTATAACGACGTATTGTAGGAAGGCTTGTCCCGAACTCAGGGACCGCGGCGGATGGATCCGGAACGGGATGCGCCGGGCCGGTGGTCAATCCGTCCAGGGCCTCGATTCCAAGGGTGCGCAGAAGGTTTCCCGCGCGTGTCGATGCCGGGGCAAGCCGGCACCGGGTGGTTCGCCCTGCACGTTGGGATTCGACAATTTCAGATTCGTTAAGTATAGACATATGTCGAGAGGTGCAGGCGATCGACAGGCCAACCCTGCGAGCGATCTCGCCGATCGTGTCTTCATGAATTGATAACAAACGAACTATTGACCAGCGAGAAGGATCAGCCAGCGCCTGGACGGCCCGGAGCTCCCACGGGGCGTCCCCCTCGGCACGCTTGCCGGATCCCTTGCGGCGGCCACCCCGTCCGCGAGGAGCCAGGCCCTGATTGTCCACGTCCATGCTCCCTCCCCGCCGCCCTACGAGGGGCCGCGAAACGACGATCGGGCACGGGGTTCCTTGACCCGCCCCCGGCGGAAACTTAGTCTAGGAAGCAATGGAATCGCAATCGCCGCTCGTGCCCCTGCCGTCGACCGAACTCGACGACTCTCCCCGCCCCCTCCGGGAGGTCGAGGGTCCCCTCCCCTTCTTCGGGCTCACCCCCGAGGAGGTGCGGACCCATCTGACCGCTGCCGGCTGGCAAGGCTATCGCTCCGAGCAGGTTCTCGACTGGGTCTACCGCAAGCGTGTACGCGATCCCAGGGCGATGAGCAACCTCGGGAAATCCCAGCGCGAGAGTCTGGCTTCGGTCGTCGACCTGTCCCTGCCCCGGATCCACAAGCAGATCGGCTCGCCCCGCGGCGACTCCTTCAAGTACGCGCTCGAACTGCGCGACAAGACGCGCGTCGAGTCGGTCGCCATGCTGTCGAAGCGCGGCGTCACCCTGTGCGTCTCGAGCCAGGCCGGATGCGGCATGGCATGCGTGTTCTGCGCCACGGGAACGCTCGGCCTGCTGCGCAACCTGAAGGCCGACGAGATCGTCGCCCAGGTCGTCCACATGCTCGAGACCACGGGCTGGGACGATCCGGGCTTCAACATCGTGTTCATGGGCATGGGCGAACCGCTGGCCAACTACGCGCCGACGGTGAAGGCGATCCGCATCCTCAACGCCGAATCGGGACTCAACGTCGGTTCGCGCCGGGTCACGATCTCGACCTGCGGCCTGGTGCCGCAGATGCACAAGCTCGCCCGCGAGGGCATGCAGGTCGGGCTCGCCCTGTCGCTGCACGCGACGACCGACGCGTTGCGCGATCGCCTCGTGCCGATCAACCAGCGCTATCCGTTGCGCGAGCTGCTGCGCGCGGCCGAGTACTACGCCAACACCACCGGACGGCGCATCACGCTCGAGTACATCCTTCTCGCCGGCGTCAACGATCACAAGGGCGACGCCGAGCGGCTGGCCGAGATCGCGAACTCGCTGCCGTGCAAGGTGAACCTGATCCCCTACAACCCAGTGCCCCAGCTCCAGTGGGAGCGTCCGAGCAACGAGGCCATCCAGCGCTTCGCCGACTGGCTGTTCCCGCGCTGCCCGGCGGTGACGCTGCGCTGGAGCCAGGGCGGCGACATCTTCGCGGCCTGCGGGCAGCTGGGCGCGAAGGCCTGACCGCGGAACCCACTTGAGCCTTCGCGCCCGGCTCACGCTGTGGTTCCTGATCCTCGCGCTGGTTCCGAGTCTGTTCCTGTCGCTGTTCGTGCTGCGCCAGCTCGTCTCCACCGTCGAGTGGTGGGACAGCGCCGGCGCCGAGGACGCGCTCACCAGCTCGGTCGCGGTGGCGAAGGCGTCGCTCAAGCGCCTCGAGTCCGGGCTCCGCCTCTCCGCCGGTCCGCTGTTCGACATCTCTCGCCAGCGCCCGCTCGAGCTCGCCCCGGAGCGGCCCGATCGCATCTTCGTCGAGCGCTTCCTCAAGGACGCCGGGCTCGACCTCTACCAGGTCTATCGGCCCGACAGTTCCGGCTGGCACCGCGTCGTCGATCTCGCCCCCACCGGCATCACCAGCGTCGGCGCCTACGACCTCTCCGCGGAGATCAACGATGGCCGCATCTCGTGGCGGAAACCGGCGCAGTCGGTCACCGGCGCATTCGCGCTGCTCGATTCGATCGCCCAGGATTCGCTGCGCCCGGGACCCGAGATCGTGGCCGTCGGCTACGCGTTGCCGCAGGACTTCTTCCTGCAGCTCTCCGCGATCCAGCTGGGCATGGGCATCTTCCGCCGGCTCTCGGTCTACGCCGAGGTCTACAAGTGGTACTTCCGCGTCGTCGTGATCGCGGTGCTGCTCCTCGTCGCGGCCGTCGCCGTGCTTGCCGGGCGGGCGATCGCGCGTCACCTGACACAGCCGATCGCGACGCTGTCCGAGAGTCTCGCCCGCGTCGACGGCGACGTGCCGGTGCACGTGGAGCCGACCGGCGCCCCCGAGATCAGGAGCCTCGCCGAGTCGTTCAACGCCATGACCCTGCGCCTGAATCGAGCCCGCGCCGAGCTGGCCGCAGCCGAGCGGGCCGCTGCGTGGCAGGGCGTCGCTCGCCAGGTCGCGCACGAGATCCGCAATCCGCTGACCACGATCACGCTGGCACTCGAGAACCTCCGTCGCGAGTTCGCCGCGCTCGAGCCGACCGGCCGCGAGCGCGGGCAGAAGAGCATCGATGCGCTGCGCCGCGAGTTCGATGCGCTGGTCGACCTCGCCGACTCGTTCTACGCCCTCGGTTCGCTGCCCGAGATCCGGCCCGGCCGCGTCGACCTGAACGCACTGGTCGAGAGCCTCGTCGCGCTGCAGCCGTGGCCGCACGTCGAGCTGGCGGCCACACTCGATCCGGGGCGGCCGATGGCGCGCGGCGATGAGCGCCAGCTCCGTCGCGTGCTGCGCAACCTGGTGAAGAACGCCTGCGAGGCGCAGCCGGGCGGCGGACGTGTCACCATCGCGACGCGCGGCGGAACGTCGTCCGAGACAGTCGTGGTCGAGGTCGCCGACGCAGGACCGGGCATGGATCCGGCCACCGTCGCCCGCGTCTTCGAGCCCGGGTTCTCGACCAAGGGTCGCGGCTCGGGCGTGGGCCTCACGGTCAGCCGCCGCGTGGTCGAACAACACGGCGGCTCGCTCGACATCGAAACGGCGCCCGGGCGCGGCACGCGCGTCACGGTCGTTCTTCCCGCACTGGCGGAGGCTTCGGCATGAAGGACACTCGCCTGCGGATCCTGGTCGTCGACGACGAACCGGGCATTCGCGAGATGCTCACCACTCGCTTCGAACTCGACGGCCACGCGGTCGACACCGCGGCCACCGGCGAGCGCGCGCTCGCCGTGCTCGCCGAACGCGCATTCGATGTCGCGTTCGTCGACCTGAACCTGGGCGGTGGCATGAACGGGCTCGAGTTCCTGCGGCGCGCCCGTCCCGAACACGGCGACCTCACGGCCGTCATGATCTCGGCACAGGGCTCGATCGCCGAGGCAGTCGAGGCGACCAAACTCGGCGCCTTCGACTTCCTCGAGAAGCCGCTCGATCCGGCCCGGCTCGAGCTGGTGCTCCGCCACCTGTCCGAGCGCGCCGCGCTCCAGCGCCGGGCCCGCGCGGTCGCGGTGGGCGGCGCGCCGGGGCTCGAGATGATCGGCGCGAGCGAATCGCTGGGGCGGCTCAAGAAGGAGATCGAACGCATCGCGCCGACGGGTGGCAAGGTGCTGATCACGGGCGAAAACGGCTCGGGCAAGGAGCTGGTGGCGCGGGCCATCCACCTCGGAAGCCGGCGTGCGGGCGCGCCGTTCGTCAAGCTCAACTGCGCGGCGATCCCGCGCGACCTCATCGAGAGCGAGCTGTTCGGTTACGAGCGCGGCGCCTTCACCGGCGCGGTGCAGGCCAAGAAGGGCAAGCTCGAGATGGCCGACGGCGGCACGCTCTTCCTCGACGAGATCGGCGATCTGTCGCTCGAGGCGCAGGCCAAGCTCCTGCGCGCCATCGAGACCGGCGAGGTGGAACGCGTCGGCGGCACGAAGACCTCGACCGTCGACGTGCGCCTGGTCTCGGCGACGCACAAGGACCTCGCCGCCCAGGTGCGGGCCGGACTCTTTCGCGAGGACCTGTACTTCCGGCTGAACGTGCTCCCGCTGCACGTGCCGCCGTTGCGCGAACGCCGCGAGGACATTCCCGTCCTCGCCGCGCACTTCCTCTCGACGTTCGCCGAGGCCGAGGGCCTGGCCCACAAGGAACTGGCGCCCGACGCGAGTGCGTTGTTGACGGAGTACAGCTGGCCGGGCAACGTGCGGGAGTTGCGCAACCTGATGGAGCGCACGGTCATCCTCGTGGCCGGCCCGATCGTCCACGCGGGCGACATCGCCGACTGGCTGGTGCCGGTGACCCGGCGCGCACCCGGCGAGGGCAGGGCGATTTCCGGCGGCGCGGCCGGACTCTCCGTGGGAGATGCCCCGGACGACGACGACCTGCCGGCCGAGCCGGGTACGCTACGCGAGGAGTTGGAGAAGCGCGAAGCCGAGGCCATCGTCACGGTCCTCGACGCGGCGCGATGGAACGTGACGCAAGCGGCGACGCAACTGGGCGTCGACCGTACGAACCTGCATCGCAAGATGCGCAAGTACGGCATCCGGCGCACCCGGGAGGACGAAGCGTGAACCACAGGATGCAGAGAGGTTCGGGTCGACACCGGCTCGGAGTGGCCGGTGCGAGCGCCGTCGCGTTGCTGCTCGCCGCGGTCGCGGTCGCGCCCCCTGGCCTGGGCCCAGGACACGGACGGCGAGGGGAGCGCCGATGCCGACACGGGTTGGGTCGAGATCGGTGGCGCCGCCGCGACCGGCGCCGGCGCCGCCGCGATCGACTTCGGCGACGACGATCCGTTCGCCGACCTGCCCGTCGAGGCGGACGCCGCGCCGAAGGATAAGGGCGGACAGCTGCGCCCGTACGTCGACTACAACCGCGTCGACCAGTGGACGCTGGGCCTCGACATGCGCTACGCGCCGACGATCGGCATGCGGCCCGGCATGATGATCCGCGTCGCCCGCGCCTTCCAGCGCCAGACCGACAACGGGGACGGACGCATGCTCTACTCCATGAGCCTCGACCAGCCGCTCGTCGAGTCGCGCGCGGTGCGCCTGGGGCTCGCCCTCTACCGGAAGACCGACGACGATGGATTCGGCCAGATCGGCGCGGTCGAGAACGCGGTCGCCACCTGGGCCTACCGCTGGGACTACCGGGACTGGTTCGAGCGCTCGGGCTTCTCGGCCGGCGTCGACGCCGACCTGGGCCTGCGCTGGTCCGCGCGGGCGTACTGGAACGCGGACGACTACACGTCGATCACCCGGCTGGCGGATGGCATCTCGCCGGCGTTCCGCCAGCACGAACCGATGCGCGAGAACCCCGCGATCGACGACGGACGCATCCAGTCGATCACGCTGGGGGCCGGCTACGATTCGCGCTCGAGCAAGGACGTGCCGCGGAGTGGCATGTGGCACCGCGTGGAGATGGAGACCGCGGGTGGCTCGCTCGACGGCGATTTCACGTACCACCGCTGGATGGGCGACTTCCGCGCCTACGTCTCGCCGTCGCCGTCGCATCGCCTGAAGTCGCGCCTGATGCTGGGCACCTCGGGCAACGACGACGTGCTGCCGTTGCAGCGCTCGTTCGCCATCGGCGGCGTGGGGACGCTGCGCGCCACCCCGTTCCGCCAGCTCCGCGGCGAACACCTGTTCCTGTGGAACGCCGACTGGGCCTGGGAGGTGCTGCGTCGCTCCAGCAAGAACGTCGCCGTGAAGACCGGCCTGTCGCTGGTCGCGTTCTCGGACCTGGGCATCGCCTGGCATGCCGCACACTGGGACCTCGCGCAGCAGCGGCCCGCCTGGAACGTGGGTCTGGGGGCCGGCACGACCGACGAGCGCCTCCGCGTGTACGCCGGCAAGGACATGCGCAGCGACAACGCGGCCGTGCACTGGACCGTTCGCGTGGCGCAGACCTACTGAGCCGGCGCGCGCACGTGTCCCGCCCGCTGGTTCTCATCCTCATGATCGCAGTATGCAGCGTCGTGCCGACGCTGGCTCGGGCGGTCGAGATCCGCGATGCCCGCGTCCTGCTCCTCGAGCAGGACGTGACCGTCGCCCTGCGCACGACCGCGGCGCTGTCGCCCCGCGTGCGCAGCTCGCTCGAGCGCGGCATGCCGGCGACCGTGCAGCTCTCGGTCGAGCTGTGGCGCGTGCGCCCGGGCTGGTTCGACCAGCGCGTGCATCTCCAGCAGACCGAGATCCGGATCGCCCGCGACGCGTGGTCCGACGAGTACCTGATGCAGCGCGATCTCGGGCCGCGGATCACCGTCCCCGACCTCGAGGAGGTCGATTACCAGCTCGCGCGTCCCATGCGCGTGCGCCTGGTGCCCGCCACCACGATGGAACCGGTCGCGCGGCACTACGTGATCGCGCGGGTCGAGGTGAAACCCCTCAGCGCCGAGGACATCGAGGAAGTCGAGGGCTGGCTGTCGGGTGAGGCGAAGCGCGCCGGCAAGCCCGGGCCGGGCTCGATCGCGCGGCTGCCGAAGTCCATGATGGTCGTGCTGGCAAACCTGTCGGGCTTCGGCAACGAGGTCGCGCAGTTCCGCGGCGGCACGTTTACCCGCGGGGAGCTGGTTCCGCGCCCGACACCCTGACCCGCGCGTCGACGGCGGTGACGCCGCATCCCGGTTCGCCGACGACGACCGGGTTGAGGTCGAGCTCGACGATCTCCGGCCGATCCCCGACCAGTCGCGACACGCGCAGCAGCGCATCCTCGAACGCGGCGCGATCACCCGCCGGCGCTCCGCGGTAGCCCGCGAACAGCACGCGCGCACGGAGCGCGTCGACCATTTCGGTTGCGTCCTCGAGGGTCAGGGGATGGAGCCGGAACGCGACGTCGTGATGCAGCTCGACCCACTTCCCGCCCAGTCCTGCCATGAGCAGCGGCCCGAACTGCGCGTCGAGCGTCATGCCGATCACCGCCTCGAACGTCCCGGTCACCATCGGCTGGACGAGCCCGCCGCGCATCGCCGCCACCTCTCCACGGACCGCGAGTGCGGCGAGCAGGCGCGCCCACCCGTCGGCGACGGCCGCATCGTCCGCGAGGCCGAGCAGCACGCCTCCCACATCCGACTTGTGCGTCAGCGTGTCGCTCACCAGCTTGAGCGCCACCGGGTAGCCGATCGCGCGCGCCGCCGCGACCGCACCCGCCACGTCCGTTGCCACCTGCGACGGCGGCGTGCGCAGGCCGTAGGCGACGAGCAACGCCTCGACGTCATCCGGCGGCATCCATCCGCCGTCGGCCCCGAGCGTCGACTGCGCGCGGGCAACGGCCCGCGCTCCAGCGCCGGCGTCGATCCCTGCCAGGTCGGCGAGGCGCCCCTCGGGCCGGGCCCGCCACGCCGCGTAGCGCACGACACGGCCGAGCGCGCGCGCCGCCGCCTCGGGAAACGCGTACGACGGCACATGGCCTTCCTGCAGCGAGCGCAGGCTCTCTGGAATGCCGTGGCTGCCCATGAAGCACGCCAGCAGTGGCTTGCCGGCCTCGCGCGCGGCGGTCGCGCCGGCGAGCAGCCCGCGCGCGACGTCGGGTGCGTCGGTGCCGACGGGCGGAACGAAGATGGCGAGCACCGAGTCGACGTTCGAATCGGCGACGAGCAGGCGCACCCCACGCTCGAACGACTCCGGCCGGGCCGAGGCGATCATGTCGACCGGGTTGCGGGTCGTGGCCTCGGGTGCCAGGAACTCCCGGAAGCCGCGCTCGGTGGCGGGATCGAGCGCGGGGATCACGAGGCCGGCGCCCTCGCAGGCGTCGGCCGCCATGATCCCCGGGCCGCCGGCGTTGGTGAGGATCGCCAGGCGCGGCCCACGCGGCAGCGGCTGGTGCGCGAGCAGGAGCGCAGTGTCGAACTGTTCCTCGATCGTCTCGGTGCGCAGCACCCCCGCCTGGCGGAACAGCGCCTCGACCGCGAGGTCGGTGCCGGCCAGCGCGCCGGTGTGCGATTGCGCGGCCCGCCCGCCCGCGGCGGTGCGACCGGACTTCACGGCGAGGATCGGCTTCACGCGCCCGATGCGGCGCGCCAGCTGGGTGAAGCGGCGAGGATTCCCGAACGACTCGAGGTAGAGCAGGATCACCTTCGTGTTCGGATCGCTCTCCCAGTACTCGATCAGGTCGTTGCCCGAGACGTCAGCCTTGTTCCCGATCGACAGGAACGAGGAAATGCCCACGCCGAGCTTGTTCGCCAGGTCGAGGATCGCGAGCCCGAGCGCCCCGCTCTGCGAGGAGATCGCGACGCCACCGGGCCGTGGCCACGTCGGCGCAAACGTGGCGTCGAGCGCGACGGCAGGATCCGCGTTGAGGATACCGAGGCAGTTCGGGCCGACCATGCGCATGCCCGCGGCGCGCACGACCGCGAGCACCTCGTCCTCGAGCCGCCGGCCCTCCTCGCCGACCTCGCGGAAGCCAACCGTGATCACCACCATCCCGCGCACGCCATGCGCGGCGCAGTCACGGGCCGCGGCGAGCACCTTGTCGCGGGGCACGGTGATCACCGCGAGGTCGACGGGTCCGGGCACGTCGGCGAGCGACGCGTAGGCGCGGACCGATTGCACGTGATCGGCCGACGGGTTGATGGGGTAGACGGGCCCGCGGAAGCCATGGCGGAGGAGGTTCGCGAACACCGCGCCGCCGATCGAGTCGGGGCGCCTCGAGGCGCCGAGGACCGCGACAGAACGGGGGGCGAGGAGGGTGCGGATCGAGGCGCGCTCAGGCTCGCTCATGGGCGGCAGTGTAACGCCGCACGGCCGTCCCGCGGCGCGCTAGAATGCGCGCCATGAATCCCGTTCGCCGCATCACCGCCGCCGAGACGCGTCCGCTCCGCCGGACGATCCTGCGGCCGAACCAGGCCGAGCACGAACTCGTCTACCCCGGCGACGACGCGCCGCTGAGCCTGCATGTCGGCTGGTTCGACGAAGCGGTGCTGCTGGGCGTTGCATCGATCTACCGGATGTCTCCCGAGGGCGCCCCCGACGATGCGGGAGACTGGCGCCTGCGCGGGATGGCCGTCGTGCCCGAGGCGCGCCGAAAGGGAGTGGGTGCGGCGTTGGTCGCCGCCTGTGAGGCGCATGCCCGCGCGCACGGCGGGACACGGATGTGGTTCAACGCGCGCGTCGATGCGCTCCCGTTCTATTTTTCGCTGGGGTACGAGGCGATGGGTGAGGTCAACGAACTTCCGGGGATCGGCCCGCATCGCTTCGCGGCCCGGATTCTCGATTCGAGGTAATCGAGCCTAGCGGGCGAGCACGATCCGGGTCGCCCGGCCCGATTCCCCTTCGGCCTGCGCGAAGTACGATCCGGCTGCCAGTTCCACGCCCCCGTCCCCCCGACCATCCCACCGCCAGGTCGCCGTCCCGTCGCCGGCGACCGGAACGGACTCGCGCCGCACCACCCGACCGCGCGCATCGACGATCCGGAACCTGCGCTCGGTCGGCAGCGCGCCGATCGCGAGGGCCGGGGCCGCGGCGATCGTGACCGCATTGCGGAACGGATTGGGGAAGGCCGCCAGCGGGCGACCGGCCGCAAAGGACGCCGTGAGCGCACTGCGGCGCGCGCGGTCGGGCAGGTCGGACAGGAACTCGGCCAGGCCCTCGACCGTGGCCGGCGCGGCGAGGAGGGCGTTTTCGACGCTACCGTCGCCGCGCGCCTCGGGGCTGCCGAGCAGCGCGCGGAAGTCCTCGGCGAAGATCTCGCGCGGCCGGTCGACGTGCGCGAGGTCGCCCGCGATCCCCTCCGCAGAGGACCCGTCGACCGAAAGTGCGCGCAGCTTCAGGTAAGCGCTCCACGCCGGGCTGCCCTCGGGTGCGAAGGCGTACTGGACGACGTGTCCGAACTCGTGGGCGACGACGGCATGCACCGCCGTCGCCGGAACGGGCAGAGTGCCCGGAGCGAGAAGAATGGCGCCGTGGGACGCCGCCGACTCGAGACCCGCCCGTCTCGGATACGGCAGGACGTACACCGCGGCGTCCACACGGTCGACCGGGAAGTCGAGGCCTGCAATCGCAGCCTCGACCGCTCCACGATCGAGCGGGTGGAACGAGCCGTCGCCCGGATTGGCGACGGCAGGGTCGTCGGTCGAAGTGACGAGTTCCTCGGGCTTGAACCCGGGAAGCGTCAGGTACAGGCGGCCCCCGTCCTCGCGACAGAACCGTGCCCGGACTTCTTCGACACCGACGATGCGAACCTCCGCCGCGGATCCTCCGGCGGCACACAGGACCGCGCACGAACCTACGAGCGCGGTCGCGAGGGGGAGACAGTTGGCGTGCGACGCACCGGACCTCGAACCACGACCAATCGCACGACGGAGGCGCATGCAACTGGCTATAACAGGAAGTGTGCCAGAGCTACCTGACGCGAGCAACGCGAGCGGAAGGCGCTGTGTCACCGCTGCAACTCTAGATTTAAAAACGAGTTGAAGCCGGAGGGCGAAGCGATGACGACACCCAATCTCTTGCCGTTTACCAATGAAACGGCCCCGAAATCGGGGGAGTTCCCCCAGACTTCGGGGCCGTGCTGGGAAACTTCGCCCAGCCGACGCGATGTTCTGAACGCTACATCGTCTGCGGACTCGGCGGCGGATACACCGGCGACGCAGGGATCGTGCCCGCGTGGACCGCGTTCGCCTGGTCATCCTGGCCCAGCCGCGACAGCAGCAACGCGCCGAAGCCGATCATCCAGCAAACCTTGCCGATCACGAGCCACAGCGCGAGCAGGGCGAAGCCGAACATGCGGAACCCGCCCTCGAAGGCGATGAGCGGAACGCCCAGCACGTAGAACAGCGTCACGAACCCGGTCCCCGCGGCGATCGGGGCGAACATCCCGCCCCTGGGATCGAGCGGCCGGCGCAGCAGCTTGCAGCCGAGCAGGTAGGCCGAGGCGACGTAACCAACGAACGCAGCCAGCGCATAGAGCAGCGGCAGCAACAGCGCGAGCGGGATCCCGATGACGGTGACCAGCAACAGCAGCGCGAGCATCAGTGCCAGGGGCCCCGACAGCAGGCCGAGGACCAGCGACAGGAACGTGCGGCGCGAGATGGTCCGCGCCATGCCCACGATCCGCTCGGGGAACAGGCGCCCGAACAGGGCAGCCAGGCCGACGAACAGCGCGTAGGCGAACAACCCGAAGAAGAGCAGGAGCGGCACCGACGGGATGGCGAAGCCGGCGAACGGCAGGAAGCCGATCGAGACGGTCTGGCCCTCGACCCGCGCCCCCGAGCCCAGCTCGCGGATGGCGCCGCCGATCGAGACCGCGTCGCCGGCGATGACCGCCGAGTCACCCTGCTCGATCGAGCCCAGAACCGCCACGCAGTCGCCGCTGATCACGCCGAAGTTCTTCACGTTGCCGAACAGCGCGACGACGTCTCCGGCGCTCTCGCCCTTCTCGATCGTGACGTCCTTGAAGAACTGGACGATCTCGCTCTCGTTGCGGGAGTTGATCCGGACGCGACCCAGCGAATCGTCGAAGCCCACGACCGTGATGTCATGGCCGTCGACGTCCACGTGGAGCGTGCCATTGTCGACGCCGCCGGGCAGGACGAGATTCTTGTTGTCGCCGACGACGCGGATGCCTTCGTCGTCGATCGTGATCTCGCGGACGATCGTGGTGTCGCGGCCGGATGATTTGTGAACGGTCACCTTCGCGTCCGCGGATGCGGCAGAGAACGCCGCGGCGGCGAGCGCCGCCGCGCAGAGTGCGATGAACCGGCCCCGCGATGGGGCACGCTGCAGACTAAATGAACGCGGAGACATCGTTCATCCTCCCCTGCCCCGCGACCGTGCGGCGGTCGATCATCCACCACAGCACGGTCGAGAGCACGAGCGCGACGGCGATTCCGGCGCGCAGTTCGGGTTGAGCGGCGACGACTTCGAGCGAGCGCCCGAGGGGAGCGAGGGGAACCAGGGCCTGGGCGGCAAACTCGCGCGCGCGCAGGCCCAGTGACAGCAGCGACATGGCGCGGTCGAACGCGCCGACGAAGGCGCCCACCGAGCCCGACAGCAGGGCCGAGAACGTGTCGCGCAGGCCGACCGCGACCGTCTCCCGCCACGGCGATGCGAAGGCGACGACGCCGGCGGCGAGCAGCGCGGCGGCCGAGCCCGTGTAGGCCACACCGGCGATCCGGATCCAGCGCGGGCGGGCGGCGGCGCGCGCGACTCGGTCGGCGGCGACGGCGGCCACGATGCGGTCGGCCAGGAACGGGGAGGGCGCGGACGGCGTGGCGGGCAGCTCGGCGAGGCCGGCGAAGAGGGCGCGGAAGTGGCGGACCTCGGCGGCGCAGTCGGGACAGTGCGCGAGGTGCGCGGCAACCCGGGTGCGCTCGGCGCCGGCGAGTTCGCCGTCGAGCCAGCGCAGCAGGAGGCCGGGCTGCGCGATCAGGTGCGCGGTCCGACGATCGGCGGCTGGGGTCGTGCGCTTCGGGGTCACGGCGTCGAGTCCTCGTCTTCGTCCCCGTCCGGCGGGATGTACCCCTGGGCGAGGAGCTTCTCCTTGAGCATGATACGCGCCCGGTGGATCCGGGCCTTGATCGTCCCCAGCGGCACGCCGAGGACGCGGGCGATCTCTTCGTACGGCAGGTCCTGCTGGTGCCGCAGCAGGATCGCCGCCCGCGAATCGGGCGGCAGTTGAGCGATCAGCCCCTCGAGCCGTTCGGCCAGCTGGGCCTTGGCGGCCACCTCGTCGGGCAGGTCGCCCGGGTCCTCGAGGTCGAGGGTCCGTTCCTCGCCGGAGGTGCCCTCCTCGGGCCGCGTGAGCGAGATGAGCTTCGCCCGGTTCCTCCGGTGATGATCGATGCACAGCCGGGTGGCGATGGTATGCAGCCAGGCGCCGAACGGCCGGGTCGGGTCGGGTCGTACCGGCCGAGGGCGCGGAAGGCCCGCAGGAACGTCTCCTGCGTCAGATCCTCGGCGTCCTCCGGCCGGCGCAGGATGCGCAGCGCCGTGCCGTAGACCTCGGCCTGGTACTTCTCGACCAGGAGTCGGAACGCGTTCGGGTCATCCTTGAGGCACCGGCGGACCAGTCTCGCGTCGTCGTCTCCCCCCCTACGCGCTGGACCGGCCCCGGGTTTCATGGCGGGACACGCTAGGTGGCGCGATTGTCCGGGGCAACGGGATTCCGATCCTCAACAAGGGAAAGAAGTTGCAGCCCCATCGGGGTTTGCGTAGCTTGCCGGTCCATGAGCACCCTCCGTTCCGTCGTCGCCCGCGAGATTCTCGACTCCCGGGGCAATCCCACCATCGAGGTGGACGTCCTCCTCGAGAGCGGGGCCCAGGGGCGTGCGGCAGTGCCCTCGGGGGCCTCGACCGGGGAGCACGAGGCACTCGAGCTGCGCGATGGCGAGACCGGCCGCTACCTCGGCAAGGGCGTCCTCAAGGCGGTCGAGAACGTCAACGAGCGGATCGCCCCCGAGCTGCTGGCCGCCGGGCTCGACGGCCTCGACCAGGCCGCCGTCGACCGCGCCCTGCTCGAGCTCGACGGGACGGCGAACAAGGGCAACCTGGGCGCCAACGCCATCCTCGGCGTCTCGATGGCCCTGGCCCACGCCGGCGCGCACGAGACCGACCTCCCGCTGTTCCGCTACCTGGGCGGCACCAACGCCCGCGTCCTGCCCGTGCCCCTGATGAACGTGGTCAACGGCGGCGCCCACGCGGACAACAACGTCGACGTGCAGGAGTTCATGATCGTGCCCGTCGGCGCGTCCAGCTTCGCCGAGGCCCTGCGCATCGGGGTGCAGGTGTTCCACACGCTGCGCAGGGTGCTCAAGGCCCGCAAGCTCAACACCAACGTCGGCGACGAGGGCGGCTTCGCCCCGGATCTCGCCTCGAACGAGGACGCGCTCAAGCTGCTGGTCGAGGCGATCGAGAAGGCCGGCTTCACCCCCGGCAAGGACGTGTGCCTGGCCATGGACGCCGCGGCGAGCGAGTTCTGCAAGAAGGGCGTGTATACGCTGGCCGGCGAGGGCGGCGCGCCGCGCGACGCGGCGGCGATGGTCGAGTGGTACGCGGGCCTGTGTGCACGCTACCCGATCGTCTCGATCGAGGACGGCCTGGCCGAGGACGACTGGGCGGGCTGGTCGCTGCTGACGAAGGCGCTGGGCGACAAGGTCCAAATCGTCGGCGACGACCTCTTCGTCACCAACCCGGTGCGCCTGGCGCGCGGCATCGACGGCGGGATCGCCAACTCGATCCTGATCAAGCTCAACCAGATCGGCACCGTGAGCGAGACCCTGGACGCGATCGAGATGGCGCAGGCAGCCCGCTACACCGCCGTCGTCTCCCACCGCTCGGGCGAGACCGAGGACACGACGATCGCCGACCTCGCGGTGGCCACCAACGCCGGACAGATCAAGACCGGTTCGGCGTCGCGCACCGACCGCATCGCGAAGTACAATCAGCTCCTGCGGATCGAGGAGATCCTCGGCGACGCGGCTCGCTTCCCGGGCCTCGCCGCGTTCGGACGCCGGGCAGGCATGGAGGTCGCGCGATGAGGGACATCGGAATCCGGATCCAGCGCTACCGCCTGCGCCGCTACCAGGCGCCGGAGACGATCGGCGAAAAGGCTCGCCTGGGGCTGGCGATCGCGCTGGCGGGCTGGGCGATCTGGGCGCTGTTCCTCAGCGACCACAGTGCGGTGCGGTTGATCGGGCTCGAGAACAAGCAGCGGACGACTGTGGCGGAACTCGCGTCCGTGGAACGCGCCGTCGCACTCAGCGAGCAGGAACTGCAGGCCTCCGGCGATCCGCGCGTGGCCGAGCGGATCCTGCGCAAGCTGCACAACTTCGCCCACGAGGGCGAACTCCTCTACGTGATCCAGCCGGATGGCGCGGTCCGCAGCGCGCCCTCGCTCCAGGCGCCGGCCGACAACGCTCGCTAGCCTTGGACCCGCCCTATTCGGGCGGCTTGCCCCACAGGTTGATCTGCAGCGCGAAGCGCACGCCGAAGCCCGAGATATCCGTCTCGAAATCCTCGCCGGGAGTAATCTCGAACGCCTCACCGGTTTCGGTGTCGGTCATCGAGCTGGTCTTGGCGCGACGGTAGTTGGCGTTGAGCAGGAGCGAGTAGCGCGAGGGGAACATGAAGTGCGTGCCCGCCTCGAGGAAGAACCCGTGTCCCTTGCCCGTGCCCGTGACGATCGTCGACAGCGTGGAATCCGGGCGGATCAAGTCATAACCGCCGGTGACCTTGGTGTCACCGACGCGCATGTAACCGCCACCAACGAACGGGCGCCACGTGAAGTCACCGCTGGTGTGCGGCTCGAAGTAGTAATCGGCGCCGAGGTGGATGGGCATCGAGCGCACGTAGGCGTTGATGCGCGTGGAGCCGTCCGCGACCGGCTGCAGCTCGAGCAGCGACTGCTTCTTGATCTGTCCGACGCCGGCGATCACGGCCACCTTGCGGGTGACGAAGTACTTGAGCTCGGCCTGCCACAAGCCGTCCCAGGTGATGTCGTCGATCGGCGCCTGGGCACCGAACGGTGGGCCGAGCGCGGCGGTCTGCCGGTTGAGTTCGTCGATCGCCGAGTTGACGTCTCCGAGCGCGAGACCGGTGGGCATGACCGACAGCACGAGGCCGAGCCGCTTGACGCGCTGTTCGTCGGCGCGGGCCGCGGTGACGACGGCACCCAGGGTGATCGCGGTGAGACCGAGCACGGCCGCCACGCGGGCGACGTTGCGCCAGAAGGCAAACGACATCCGGAAGACCTCCGCCATGGGGGCCGCTCGCGCGACCAAATGAAAGTGCGGGATGGATCCGTCGCCCCCCGGCAGGCATCCCGGCGGACCGAGACGTGGGGCGACAGCCATGCAAGGTCGGCAGGATAGCCTGCCCTCCGAGGGTTGGCAACCCGGAATCCCCCGAGGGCAAGTGCTTGTGAGGCTGTCGCTTGCGCGCTTGGGCATCGCCGGCGGCCGACTTGTGGCTTGACGTAAGGGCGGTCCGCCGACTAGTGTCCGGTCATCGATGCGGGGTGGAGCAGTCCGGTAGCTCGTTGGGCTCATAACCCAAAGGTCGCGGGTTCAAATCCCGCCCCCGCTACCAACTTGAAGCACGATCGAACGCGAAGGGCCGGCGCCAGCCGGCCCTTTTTTCGCGCATGCCCGAGATCGTCCCATT
This sequence comes from Candidatus Eiseniibacteriota bacterium, assembly GCA_031413115.1. GTDB lineage: Bacteria > Eisenbacteria > RBG-16-71-46 > RBG-16-71-46 > DASYSL01 > JANPEF01. Next base: position 43,800 of record JANOEH010000058.1, read on the forward strand.
GCCCTTGGGGAACGTCGCCGTGAGGATGGCGACTCTGGCCCCGTCACCTTTTGGGGGGCAGGTCACCACCTTCCGGTGGTGTCTGGGCTGGGTTTGATGTTCCGGCCAGCTGAGCCGCAATAGTCCTCAGGAATTCCTGAACACCCATCGGCTTGGCCATGTAGCCATCACACCCTGCGGCTCGAATGCGCTCCTCGTCGCCCTTCATCGCCTGGGCGGAGAGGGCGATCACCGGAATGGCGTGCGTCGCCTCGTCCCGCTTGAGCAACCCGGTGGCTTCGAGGCCGTCCATGCCGGGAAGCTGAATGTCCATCAGGATCAGGTCGGGCAGCTCATCGCGTGCCAACGTCAGCCCGGCCTCTGCATCAATGGCGCTGAGGACTGTATGGCCCGCCGAATGCAGCAGGAATACCGCCAACTCCATGTTGTCCGGGTTATTCTCGACGATCAGGACTTTTGCCATGTCAGTCGACCAACCGGCGTCCCGACATTGCCCGCCGGACTTCGGTCGTGAAGCGGCCAAGGCTGAAATCGGCCTTCTCCATGATCGTCGTCACGTAGGCACTCAGCCTGGCGCGGTCCTCGGCGGTGATCTGCTTGGCGGTGACCACGATGATCGGAATTCGTGCCGTGTCGTGGTGTTGGCTGAGGGCCTCCACCACGTCGAAGCCATTCACGTCCGGCATCATCAGATCGAGCACGATCACGTCCGGCAGCTCCTGCCGCGCGACGGCAATCGCCTCGCGGCCGCCGTGCGCACGCAGCACGGTACTGGCCAGGCCGAGGATGCCGACGGCGATCAGCTCCACCGCCATGGGATCGTCGTCAACCACGAGGACTTTGAGAGTCTGCCCCCGCAAGAGAGGCAACAACCCGATCTCGACGAGCGCCTCGGACAACTCATGCCGAGACATGGGCTTCTGCATGATGGCCGCGGCGCCGAGCGCGAAGCCCCGGTTGCGATCCGCCACGATCGAAATGATCACGACCGGGATGTGCATGAGCGGCGGCACTTGCTTGATACAACCGAGGAATTCCCAGCCGTCCATATCGGGCAGCACGATATCCAGGGTGATCAGCGACAACGGCTGCTGCGCCGCGCAAACCAGTGCAGCCTCGGCGGAGGCAGCGTGCAGCACCTTGAATCCCTCCGCTTCGAGTTGCAGGCGAATCAGGTCAGCGGCATTGAAGTCGTCTTCCACCACCAGGGCCGTGCGCGCTCCAGCCAACGCCTCGATACCGGGGGCGCCTGGCACTTTGGCCGAGGTGAGCGCTCCTTCCCCAGGCGCCCGGAGCGGTAGCCAGGCCGTGAAGCAGGACCCCTCGCCCACGGCGCTCTGCACCGCGACCGTGCCGCCGTGCAGTTCGGCGAGGAGTTTCACCATGGCCAGACCGAGTCCCGTCCCCTCGAACTTTCGCGCCAGGCCGCTGTCGATCTGGCTGAAAGGGCTGAACAGGCGCATGAGCCCCTCCGGCGAGATGCCGATGCCGCTGTCGGTGACACTGAACTTGAGAAACTCCGCGAACTCATTGTCGGCCAGAGGGAAACTCCGGCCCGCCCACGTGCCGGACGGCTGGCCGACTTCAGCCCGCGGGACGCGGCCAGCGCGCACGGTGACCTGGCCGCCCTCGGGAGTGAACTTGACCGCATTGGACAGCAGGTTGTACACGATCTGCTTGACCTTGCGCGCGTCCGCCTGGATCGTGCCCAGTTCCTCAATGGCGTCCATGCTCAGTCGGATGCGCCGGGCCATTGCTTGCTCCCTGATGATGGACAGGCTGTTGACAAACAATGCGGACACCTGCACCGGCTCCAGCTCGAGCGTCATCTTGCCGGCTTCCACCTTGGAGAGGTCGAGGATGTCGTTGATCAATGCGAGTAGATGCTGCCCGCTGCTGAAGATGTTGCCGATGAACCCTCGCTGCTGATCGGTCATCTGGCCCATCATGCCATCCCTGAGCACCTCGGAAAAGCCCATGATCGCATTGAGGGGCGTCCTCAGTTCGTGTGACATGTTGGCGAGGAATTCGGACTTCATGCGGCTCGCCTCTTCCAGCTCGGCATTTTTCTGCTGCAGCGCGTGCTCGAAGCGTTTCAGAACCGTCACGTCGCGCGCCGCTGCGAACACACCTTGCAGGCTCCCGTCGCGGTCGTGAAAGGTGGTCGCGTTGTAGGACACCACCGTGAGCGTGCCATTCCTGGCACGCGCGGTGAGCTCGTAGTTGGTGACTTTGCGTTCGTCCAGCACGCGGCGGATGCCCGCCTCAGCCCGGATCGCATCCGTGAAGAACTTCTTGAACGGCGCGCCGATCAGTTCGTCACGCGTGCACCCGGTCAGCGCCTCCATCTGCTTGTTGACGTCCGTGATGATGCCGCGGGGATCGGTGGTCATCAGTGCGTCGATGTTCGACTCGATGAGCGAGCGGGTGTAGAACTGCTGGTCGCGCAGCCGCTGATCGAGCTTCATCCGCTCCTCTTCGACTTGCTTGCGCGCGGTATTGTCAGTGCCAATCAGCAGGTAGCCGATGATGACGCCCTGCGGGTCGCGCAATGCCGTGACGGATACCACCGCCGGGAAGCGGCTCCGATCCTTGCGGATGTAGGTCAGTTCGTAGATGTCTTCGATTCCGCGCGAGGCCTTGAACACCAGCGCCTCAAAGCCGGGAGTAATCGAGGTGCCGAGCTCGACGCTCAGCGCATTGGCGCGTGCGATGACTTCTTGGGGATCGGAAATATCGGCCGGCGTGATCTTGTTCATCACCTCGGCGGCCGTGTAGCCCAGCATCCGCTCGGCGCCGACGTTGAAGATCTGGATGACGCCCTTCGCATCGGTCGCGATGCTCGAGAAGTTCGCGCTGTTGAAAATCGCGCTTTGCAGAGCTCCCGCCTTGAGCAGTGCCTCTTCCGCCTGCTTGCGCGCGGTATTGTCGGTGCCAATCAGGAGGAAGCCGATGATTGCGCCCTGCGGGTCGCGCAATGCCGTGACGGATACCACCGCCGGGAAGCGGCTCCGATCCTTGCGGATATAGGTCAGTTCGTAGATGTCTTCGATTCCGCGGGAGGCCTTGAACACCAAAGCCTCGAAGCCCGGCGCAATCGGAGTCGCGAACTCGAGGCTCAGCGCATTGGCGCGGGCGACTACTTCCTGAGGATCGGAGATATCGGCCGGCGTGATCTTGTTCACTACGTCGACGGCCGCGTAGCCCAGCATCCGCTCGGCGCCGACGTTGAAAATCTGGATGACGCCCTTCGCGTCGGTGGCGATGCTCGAGAAGTTCGCGCTGTTGAAAATCGCGCTCTGTAGGGCCCCGGTTTTCAGCAGAATGTCTGCGTGTCGGAGGTCTTTGCTCGCTATAACCGCTTCAGTACTGCTCTTGTCATCGGTAGGCACGTGTCTCCGGTTTCGCCTTGTGCCTATGCTGTCGACCTGGGGCGGCCGTCAGCAGCACCTCTATGGGAGGGGGTCGGGAATCAATTCACAAGGCTGCCCTCGAGTAGCGCCTAAGCCCCGTCAGCTGCCCACAAGACTCGCCCTCCCGCCACCCGCGCAACAAGCGGCGAAGAGGTCGGGCTGCGGCGCCCGACGGACAAGCATGTCTTTTGGGTGACCTCGAGCCTACCCCCTTCCCGAGCGCTACCCAAGGGCTTTCTCCCCCCGCGCCGAACTGAACCGCCCCGGGTTCTTCGGCGACTCAGTTACGTGAGTGCCACCGCTACGGAGATTCGCCCTCGCCTGCGCCTTCGGGCTTCTGAAGTTCGTGCCCGCGATCGGGCTCCAGGTGGCGGCGTCGGGACGGCTGGGGCTCGGTCCTCGCCGGGCACTCGAGCGGAACGTCACCTCCCCGTGGTCGGGGGCGCTCGGCGGCGAAACCAAGAGCTTCGCGGCGGCGCTCCTCTGGCTGATCACCGGCCTCACCATCGCCTATGCAAACCTGGTTGCCATTCCGGCGAGCGTGCGGGACTCCTTCGAAGCCGACGAGCGACACCGCACGAGCGTCGCCATCGACACGCTGACCTACGAACTCGCGGACCGGCTCCCGGTGAAGCCGATTCCCCACTTCGGGGAGGGGTACGAAAGGCTTCGCCTCCTCCTCGTCCTCGACGTCGTGGAGCCTGGAGAAACGCGGAGCGCTTGAGCGCACCGCTCCCGGCGATTGGGAGGGGTACGACCGGGCCAACATCCGCGGGGAGGACGCCGTGCGCCACCGCGGCCCCTGCCCTGAACTCGTGATCTTCGGCGCACGACGTCGTCGGTCGAATCACTCGGGGCACGGGGAGCCATCCGGGGGACGCGGATCAGGATGGCGAGCGCGACCGGAGCGGCGTAGCTTCCACCGCGCTCGATCCACTCCCACAGCGGCGCGCCCGCGCTCACGAACAGGGCCTCGGTCGCAACCTTCCACAGTGCGACGAACAGCAGCAGCGGCACCGTGGCGCGCACGCCGACGGCCGCCGCCAGCGCGAGCTCGAACCAGCCGAGCACGGGCAGCACGCTCGCGGCATTCGCCGGCAACACCGAGGCGAGGTTGTGGACGAACGCCGGCTTCCCCGCCAGCGACAGCGCGCCGTGACCGACCAGCAGGAGCACGACCGTGGCCGTCAGCACGACGCGAGCGGATCGAGCCGTCGCCGGCGTCGGCGCGGGGAATCGCCCGGGGGCCAGGAGCCCGCGCCACGTCGCGGCGGGCGCCATGCGCAGCCACAGCGACAGCGGCACCCCGTAGTTTCCGGCGCGCTCCAGCGCCTCCCACACCGGTTCGCCGGCAAGCGGGCGCAGGAGCGCCGTCCACACCCCCCACCCGGCCATCCACAGCGCGACCGCCGGGCGTGGCGAGACGAGCACGAGACAGCCGATCAGGATGTCGACGGCGCCGATCACCGGCATCCACGCGAACGCCGCCCCTGGCCCGATTCCGACAACCGCGAAGTACGCCACCCACGCCGGCTTCGTCATCACGCCGAATGCGCCGTGCCCCACGAAGCACATCGCGGCGCCGACACGCAGCGTCCAGTCGAGGGTGTTCGCGGAGTCGAGCCGGCTCCGGGAGGGGCTCATGCGCCGCGCGGAGTCCGGCTCACTTCCCCGACTTGCTCTTGCCCTGGCTCTTGCCCTTCGCCTCGAGCTCCCTGCGCTTCTCCTTCGCCCACTGCTCGACCTTCGCCTGCTGGTCGGGATGGAGCACGGTCTTCGCCTGCTGCCAGGCGGCCTTGCGGTTCTCGCGCATCTGCTTGTACACCGGCTGCAGCTCCGGATGGCTCTTCCCCTCGGCATGGCGCGTGGTGACGAAGTCCTCGCGCTGTTCGTCGGACATGGCCTTCATCTGCTCGGGGCTCGGGCGCTCGCCGATCACGTTCTCCACCTGCTCGACCAGCGGGCGGTTCTTCTCGGCCAGGTCCTTGCGGATCTGCTTGAGGCGCGACTCCTGTTCGGGCGTGAGGCCCAGCTCGGCCTTCCTCTCCAGCATCTGGCTGAGACCGGGGTTGAGATCACGGGTTTTCGCCTCCGTCGACTGCGGCGCGCCCGCGTGTGCGGGGGCTGCGAGGACGAGGACGAGGACGGCGGCGAGAGCGGGACGATGCTTCGGGCTCATGTGGGGGCTCCTCCATGCAGCGCAGGAATCGGGCGATCGGGACCGTCGGCGACGAGCATGCCACAGCCGGGGATGCGGTGCACGCCCGCGCGCCTCGATCCCGGCTGTGGTAGCCTCAGGTCGTGATCGCGCCCGACCTGACTGCGCGGCGATCGCACCTCCCCCGCACGGTTCTTCCTCATGCGTCGATTCGTCCCGTTCCTCCCGACTCTCGGCTTCGCGCTCCTCGTCTCCGCGCCCCCGGCCTTCGCCGCGCCCCTTCCGCCGGCGGATCCCTCGCCGGACCTCAAGGCCATCGTGAGCGCGGCCCGCCACCCGGACCTGCGGTGGCCGGCGATCACCGACGTGCGCTCCGAGATCGAGCGCCTCTACGCGCGCCATGAGTGGCGACCCCTGTGGCTCGACGGCGCGCGCCCGACCGAGGCCGCAAGGCTGCTCGTCGCCCGGCTCGCCGCGGCGGACAGCCTGGGACTCGACCCCGCCGACTACGATGGGGCGTGGCTCGCACGCACGGTCGCGCAGTTCGCTCGCGCGAGAGAGACGGTTTCGGCGGAGCAGCGCGCCCGGTTCGACGTGGGGCTCTCGGTCGCGGCGGCGCGCTTCGTCTCGGCGCTCGCGTGCGGGCGCATCGATCCGGTCACGCTCGATCCGGAGTACGACATTCCGCGCACCTGCCCGGCGGTCGACTCGACGGTCGCCGACCTGCGCGACGCCGCGCGCCAGGGCGCGGTGCTCCTCTCCGTGCAGCCGCAGTTCCATCACTACCAGCTGCTCAAGAACGGGCTTGCCCGTTACCGGGGGCTGGCCGCCGATACGATGCTCGTGCCGCTGCCGCCGATGCCGCCCAACGTGCGCCCCGGGGGGACGCTGCATGCCGCGCGCGCGATTCGCCACATCCTGCACGCCACCGGCGATCTGGCGAAGGGCAAGGATCCGAAGCCCGCGCGCGACACGGTGTACACGTCCGAGCTGGTCGAGGCCGTCAAGCGCTACCAGGGGCGGCAGGGTCTCCTTCCTGACGGCGTGTTGTGGCCCCCGACGCTCGAACAGCTCAGCCGGCCGTTCAGCGAGCGCGTGCGCCAGATCGAGCTGACGCTCGAACGGTGGCGCTGGCTGCCGACCAGCTATGCCGTCCCGCCGGTGATCGTGAACATCCCCGCGTTCCGGCTGTACGCGTTCAACGCGCTGCCCGACCGGCGCGAGAACATGCTGGCGATGGACGTGCTCGTGGGTGCGGCCGTGTCGAACGAGACGACGGTCTTCAGTGCCCCGATGACGCACATGATCTTCCGGCCGTTCTGGGAGGTCCCCGCGGACCTGGCGCGGTACGAGTTGGGTCCTCGCATGGAATGGGACCGCGCGAACATGGAGCGCCTCGGCTACGTGCTCGTGCGCCGGGACGGCTCCGACACCACGGCACTGGCGCTGACCCCCGAAAACGTCGCGCGGCTGGGCAAGGACCTGCGCCTGCGCCAGCGGCCCGGCCCGCTCAACGCCCTGGGGCTGATCAAGTTCATGCTGCCGAATCGGCACGACATCTACCTGCACGACACGCCCGTTCCGGGGCTGTTCGTCCTCCCGCGCCGGGACTTCAGTCACGGTTGCATCCGCGTGGAGGATCCGATCGCACTGGCGGCCCACGTCCTGCGCGGGCAGCCCGGCTGGACTCCCGGGCGCATCCGGGCGGCGATGGAGTCGGGACAGGACAACGTGCGGGTGGACCTGCCGCAGAGCGTGCCGGTGTTCATCGTCTACGGGACCGCGGTCGCGGCCGAGAGCGGCGAGGTCTACTTCTACACGGACATCTACAAGCGGGACGCGGAACTCGATGCGCTGCTCAAGAAGGTCGCACCGTTCCCGCGCTCGGGCGCGATGGCCGCCCGGCGCTGACGATCAGGGTCGGATCTCGACCGGCGTGCCGACCGGAATGACGCGGTAGAGTTCGCGGATGTCGGCGTCGTCGAGCGCGACACAGCCCGCCGTCCAGTCAGCCTGCGAGCCACGACCGTGGATCATGATCTCGCCCCCCAGCCGCGTGTTCCACGGCGGCGTGGCGCGCGCTTCGCATGCCGCGAGAATGCTCGCGCATTCCCGGGCGGTGATCAGGCCATCGGCCAGTCCGCGATCGGCGTCGGCCGGTCCCGGGTAGCTGAGCCCCAGCGACAGCGTGAAGCGGCTCTGCGGATTCTTCATGCAGACGTAGTACGTCCCCTCGGGCGTGGCGAAGTCCCCCTGCCGCGCCTTGGGGCTCACCGGATCGATGCCGAGCCCGATCCGGTACGTGCGGATCACCTCTCCCTGCGACAGGAGCTGCAGCTCGCGCTTCGACTTCACGACGACGAGGCTGGGCAACTCGATCGCGGCGGGCAGGGTCACGGAGATCTCCTCGATCGACGCCGGGGCGGCTGGCGGATCCGTCACGAGCAGGGCGAGCCACAGGGCGAGCATCATGCTCACGATCCCCGCTCGTCGGCACGCGTCGAGGCCATGGCGATCAGCTGCCAGCGGCCGCGGCGCTTTGCCCAGGTCTCGATCCAGGCGAACACGGCGCGTTCGGGCTTCGCGTCCGCGGCGGCATCCGCGAGGACGAGCACGACTTCCTTCTGGACGATGACGGTGGCCATCGTGCCGTCGGCCGAGACGTGGATGACGGGGGCGACCAGATCGTCCCACTTGTGGAACCGCACCGCACCGAAATACGCCGTGAAGCGCTGTCGCTGGTCCTCGAGGGTGGGCCGCTTCACCTGGCCGCCGTCGACCATCACGAAGTCGTCGCCGAACAGGGAGAGCAGCAGTTCGACGTTGCGATCCATGTGCGCGTCGCGCTCGAGCGCATGGCGTCCCGCGACCTCGTCCCGGGGCGTCGGGGCGGCGAGGCTGGGCCCGGCGAAAACGAGGCTGGAAGCCAGGACGACGGAAAGCAGGGTGCGAGGCACGGGATGTTCTCCTGGGGGTGCGACGGACGATGCTGCCTCCGAGCATCGTCGAGGCCCCGCCGAACGGCAACCCCAGGGTGCTCCGAAGTTGACAGGTCGGCGTGTGGCCGGCCTTCACCCCTGGGTTATCGGCTTAACGGAGGCACCCGGCCACCCTTCGTTTCAACGACTCAGGCCCGGAACCCTTCAGTCGTCGGCGACCGCATCCCCCGCCGGCGCCGCCGAAGTGGCCGCTCCGGCCCGGATCTCGGGATGGCGGATCTCGCCGCCGAGCGTGGCCGTTCGGGCGAGAACCGCGACTGCGCCCAGGTCGACGATCAGGGCGAGCGTCAGCAGCGACCCGGGAATCGCACGTCGGCGGAACCACATGAGGCCGAACAGGCCGATGGCGCCCGCGAGCTCGAGGACGATCACGGCAACCCTTGCCATGTCCTCGTGCTGCTCGATGCGACGCTCCTCCATCCCGACGAGATGCTCGACGCCTTCTTCCGCCGGCTCCCCGCTGAAGAATGCGGGCAACCCTGCAAGCGCGACGACGACCAGCGCCACGAGCGCGAAGCGGCGGTAGGCACGGCCGACAGGAAGGAGTGCGAACAGGAGAAGGAGCGCGACCCCGATGCTCCCCGCCACCGGCAGGTGGTTCACGGCGAGATGGAAGTGGACCGGGTTCATGGTGTGGCCTCGCGATTCGGGCCCGGGCCGGGCCCGAAGTACAGACCGGGGAGGGAGCGGCCTTCAGCGGCACGCAGCGTCCTCAAGACGCGCGGTGTTCCCCCCGCGAAGGGTGCGTCCGCCCCCATTCCCCGGCCATTCCTGGCGCCCCGCCTTCCAGCGCCCGTCGCACGGTCGCGACGATCGCCGCAGGAGACGCCGGTTTCGACAGCACGGCCTCGACTCCGCAATCCTCGAAACGTCCCGGCGGCACCCGCTCGCCCTGCGCGGAGAAGACGATCACGCGCAGCGCGCTGTGCTGCCGGTGCAGCTCCTCGGCGAGGTCGAGACCGCTCTCCTCGCCGAGCCCCAGGTCCACCACGACGACGCGCAGAGTCGAGGCGCTCTCGCGGATCGCGAGGCGAGCCTCACTGAGATTCGCCGCTCCGATCGCCGGCACCGATTCGTGCTCGAGCAACCGCCGCAGCGCAGTCCGCACCCCGATGTCGTCTTCGACGAGGAGGACGATCGGCCCCGGGCCCGATGCTGCACTCACGCCGCCCCCCTGCATTCCTCGCTCACGGCGTCCGAATACGTCGCGATTGCCCGAGAGAAGAGCAGCATTCGTGCCGGGTCAGCGAACGCGGAGAATCGTGGGGCTTCCCGGGAAACTCGGAGGAACGGACCGCGGCGCGACGCGCGCGGCGGCCCACCCCGGTGCCATTTCGGCGAGGGCGCGCGCCAAAACGTCGCGGGCGACCCCGTGGTGGGGTCGCCCGCGGGAAACCGGCCGTCTGGTCCGGATCAGAACTTGCGCGAGAGCGCGATCGCGAGGGAGTGCGCCGTGTAGTTCTGGTAGCCGGCGCCCAGGTAGATCGCTGTCGCCGCGGCTGGCGAACCGGCGACGCCCAGCAGCGGGATGTCCTCCGTGGCGAAGTCGGTGACCTTCCACGTGTCGTAGCCGTACTTGCCGATCAGGTCGGTGCCGTCGGGCAGCTTGTAGTGGGCCTCGAGGCGGCCCTCCTGCCGCAGGTAGTAGGTGTCCGGGAGGTCGATCGCGGTGTTCGTCTCGTTGTCGAGGAAGTACTTCACCTGGTCGCGGCTCACCCAGTAGTTGGCGACCAGCTTGAACGAGCGCGGCACGACCTGCCACGTCGACTGCACGAAGCCGAAGTCATTGCGATCGCGGATGAGCGCCGTCCAGTCCGTGCCGGCCTCGAGGTTTCCGTCGCGGATCGGGATGGTCGTCCCGGCGGTGGTCCGCTCCTGCGACCCCTGGTCGGTGTCGGTTCGCCCGAACCCGTAGCCGCCGGTGAGCGATAGCACGGTCGACGGGGTGTACGCGAGCTGGCCGAGGACCGACCAGCGCTCGTCGTCCTGCAAGCCCAGGCGCGAATCGAGGTAGTCCGACCGCTGGTAGTCGCCCGAGACCGTGACGTCGAACTGTTCGTTCACCGCGTATCCCAGTTCGCCGTTCGCGTCCGTGCGATCCCGATCGGCGACGTCGAAGCGCCGCAGCAACGGGTTCTCGATGTAGACCGTGTCGGGGGCGTCGGCGCGGCGATAGTCCTCGAGCAGGAGTTCGTCCAGGCGCCGACCCGCGAACGAGGCCCCCGCGGCGACGTGGAAGCCGCTCTCGAGGTCGGCGAAGACCTTGCCGCGGATCTCGTTCTCGACGTCGTTCTCGACCTCGCGGTAGGTGTGCTCCCGCCAGCGGTAGTCATAGCCGAGGACGACATTGACGCCGTCCGCGATGCGCGCGTCCCAGTCGGTGCCCAGGGTGATCTGCTGGTTGCCGAACGGGCGATTGATGAACCCGACGGTGTCGCGGACCAGGGATTGGTCGTACTGCACGACGCCGCGGAACGGGAACTGTTCGGTCTCGTTGTCGTAGTGCTGCTGACGGAAGCGGACCACGCCCTTCACGCGATCGGTGACCCGGGCCGTGAAGCTGTGGTTCTGGGTGAAGCGGAGGGCGCGCCCGTCGGTCGAGCGCGCGGTCACGCTGCCGTAGAGCGAGTCGACCGCGACCGGGTTGATCGCCGAGTTGATGGTGAACGGCAGCCAGGGATCGTCCTGCTCGAGGCGTGCCAGCCCCAGCGTGCCGGAGTAGCGAAACATCGAGTTGAGCCGGGCGCTGAGGTCGAACTGGCCACGCACCGCGTGGTTGTCCGGGTACAGGTCGAGCCGGCCCGAGCTGCTGCCGGTGGTCGGCGAGTCCGTGTAGCGGCGCGGGTTGTCCAGCACCAGCGCATCGACCTTGTTGTCGAACCGCGAGTAGCCGACGAGGGCTCGCAGCTTGACGCCGCCGCGGCCGTAGTTTGCCGCGGCGGACACGTCGGTCATCCGCTGGTTGATCGGCTCGGTGATCTCGTTCGCGTTGGAGAAACCGAAACTCATGGCGTACTGCTTCGTGCCCGTGCGCGCGCGCTGCTCGGCATTGAGCTCGAGCTGCAACCCGCGGCTGGGCCGCACGCGCAGGCGCGCGTCGCTGACGTTGGTCCGGTGACTGAGCGGGATGTACGGCGCAACGGCCAGCTCGCTGGTCATCCGGTTGACGTAGCCGCCCGGATCCTCCTGGTTCGCCCGCTGTAGCGAATCCGGCAGGCGATAGGCTCCCGCCCCCTGGTCGGTGAACGGCGAGCGGGCGATCAGGCTGAACAGGTGCGGCTGTTGCTGGTACGAGCCGTCGAGCTGCCAGCGGATCCCCTTGTCGAACGACAGCCCCATCGCCTGGTTGTTGAGGAACAGGTCGGTTCCCCAGAGGTTGCCCGCAAAGCTGCCGACCTTGCCCGTGACCAGGAAGTTCTCGAGATACGCCCCGTTCGGGAACTCGCCGAACTCCTGCAGCTTCGCCTCGTTCGCGGTCTGCCACCAGTTCTGTGTCCCGAACGTCACCTCACCCTCGGCGAGGGCAAGCCGCGGCACGGCCAGGCTGCTCACCAGGACCGCCGCGACGAGAAGTCGAATGCGTTTCATGGTCGTCGCCCCCTAGCGCAGGAAGTACTTGCCGGACGGATGATTCGAGCCGTGGATCTGGCTGTGGCAGTTCAGGCACGAGCGGTTGAACAGGCGATTCGACGCCAGGTCCGGCTGGTCGTACAGCGTGCTCGGGTGCCGGGTCGCGACGTGACAACGCTGGCAGAGGAAGGGCGTCTTGCTGGCCAGGCTCCGCTGGTTGTTCGATCCATGAGGCTCGTGACAGGTGGTGCAGTTCTCGCGCACCGGCGCGTGGTCGAAGAGCATCGGCCCGCGCTTGTCCATGTGGCAGCTCTCGCACAGCTCGTTGACCGAGTTCGCCTTCAGGTTCTTCGGCGTCGCCGAGCCGTGCGGCTCGTGGCAGCTGGCGCAGTCCATGCCGCCCTCGAGCAGCGGCATGTGCGCTGAGCGCGACAGCTGCATGCGCTTGCTCTTGTGGCAGGTCATGCACAGCTCGCTCGTGTTTTCCGCCTTGAGGAGCATCTTGCGCGAGGCATCCTTCGGCTCGTGCATGCTGTGGCAGTCGACGCACTTCACGCCGCGATCGGAGTGCATGCTCTCCTCCCAGTGCAGCTGGGCGGAGGCCGTGTGGCAGGTGATGCAGGTGCCGTTCGCCTCTTCGGGCTTCATGTTCTCGAAGCGCTTGATCGACCAGAAGCCCGGGGCGTCCTTGTCGTTGTCGGCATCGACGTGGAGCGAACCGGGCCCGTGGCACGACTCGCAGCCGACCTTGCCGTCGACGAGGGCGCTGTCCTCCTCCGCGCGACCGTGGCCGGCCAGCCGATACGAATGCTCGATCCCCTCGTGGCACTCGGCGCACGCTTCGGAACCGACGTAGGCGGCTGGTTCGGTGGTCTGGGAGTCGGAGGGGGTGGAACGCAGGGCGAACAGCCCGAGAAGCGCTCCGCCGAGGAGTGTCGCGAGGACCACGGAACGGGACCGCATGCTGTGCTCCCCCTGGACAGGAGTCGGGCCGGGCGGCGCGAGGAAAGCGTCGAATCCGCCTCCCACGCGCCGAACATCATCCACCCGGTAGTTCCCGCACGCACAGCGGGGAGACGAAGCCCGTCGGGGAACGACGAGCAGGAGTGATTTACCTGTGAAGCGTCCCTGGCTGCAACAAGAATCCGAGTTCGGGTGTGGATTTCGTCAAATCGCCCGACCCGGTCGCCCGGTTTCTCTCCGGTGTTCCCCCCACTCCCTCCGTCGCGTGCAATGTCACTGACCGATCATCAAGCATCAGGCGTGCCGCCCGGTCCGGACCGCACTCGTGTTGCCAGGCTGAGCCGGAAGTCATTGTCGTTGAGTGGGTTGAGCAATCCATCCCGATGGGGTACGGGAACCGGGAGGAGTGTCGAGGATATGAACAGAGGCTTTATTTCAGGATCTCATTTCGAGATGCGGGTTCTATTAGCGGGCTGGTTGTATTAAAATAAATACGATAGTATGCACAGTTAACCATGCTGCTCGCCTAAGATTTAA
>JANOEH010000059.1:0-45482 GCA_031413115.1 Candidatus Eiseniibacteriota bacterium
TGATGTTCTTCGCCTGCACCTCCCCCACCACCTTGCCGTCGTTGTCCTTGAGCGCGATCTTGTTGGCCGAGACGAGCACGCCGAAGCCCTGGAACGTGGTGACCTTGTTCTTCTTGAGCAGGCCCTTCACGCCGGTGGCGAGCTGGTTCACCACCTTGTCCTTGCGCGCCATGGTGAGGCCGATGTCGAGGCTCACGCCCTGGGCGATGACACCGTGCGTCTTCGCATGCTTGAACTCGTCGAGCAGGTCGGCGGTATGGAGCAGCGCCTTGGTCGGGATGCAGCCGCGATGCAGGCAGGTGCCGCCGAAGAAGGGATCCTTCTCGATGATCGCGGTCTTGAGACCGAGCTGGCCGGCGCGGATCGCGGCGACGTAACCGCCCGGACCGGAGCCGAGAATCGCCACGTCGAAGACTTCGTTCTGAGCCAAGGCCCTACTCCTCGTGAGCGGGACGTGCGGATCGTGTGCAGCGGTGGATTCGGGTGGATTTTCGGCAGGGACGGGGAAGGGGTCAAGCGCGGACGTCCTCTGAGGAGGGGGTGGGGATGACAATTCTTGCAGCAAACGTCATTGATACGTTGTTGATACATATTTGATCCAGCGCAAAGCGCTGGATCACTTCTTTCAGCTCGCACAACCTCATTGATCACAGACAGTTAGGGCTTAGTCCCACCCCGCCCCTAGCCCACCCGCTGATGCGGTGCGACAATGCCAGCCGATCCGCATCCCTTCCGGAGGCACCCAATGCACCCCGTCCCCACCCCGCTCGCCGGTCGCCGCATCGCGCTCCTGGTCGCGCCCATGTACCGCGACGAGGAAGTGTTCGAGCCGCTCGCCGAGTTGCGTGCACGGGGTGCGACCGTCACGGTGCTGGGGATCGACGGCTCGCCGGTGCCCGGCAAGCTGGGCGGCGTGATCGAGCCCGACGGCTGCATCGTCGACGCGCGGTCCGGTGACTTCGACGCGGTGGTCATCCCCGGTGGGCAGGCGCCCGAGCGGCTGCGCCTCGACGCGGCGACGCTGGCGTTCGTGCGCGAGTTCGCCCGGCGGGGGGCGCTCATCGCCGCGATCTGCCACGGGCCGCAGGTGCTGATTTCGGCAGACCTGTTGCGTGGGCGGCGTGCCACCTGTTACGAGGGAATCCGCGACGAAGTCAAACTTGCCGGCGCGCGCTACGAGGATGCCCCGGTCGTCGTCGACGGAAACCTGATCACGTCGCGCACGCCCGACGACCTGCCGTCGTTTCACGATGCGATCACCGCCGCGCTCGCGGCGTCGCCCCGACCCTGAGGAGACACATGGAACTGGGACTCGCAGGAAAAGTCGCCCTGGTCGGCGGCGCCAGCATGGGCCTGGGCCGTGCCTGTGCCGCCGCACTGGCGGCCGAGGGTGCAAAGACGGTGATCGTGGCGCGCAATCCGTCGCGCCTGGCCGAGACGGCGCAGGCGATCGCGAAGGAGCACAAGGCCGAGTGCCATCCGTTCGCCGCGGACCTGTCGAAGCCCGACGCCTGCGAAGCCGCGGTCGCCGAGGCGGTGAAGAAGTTCGGGCGCCTCGATATCGTCGTCTCGAACGCGGGTGGCCCGAAGCCGGGAACGATCGACGAGCTGAGCGACGACGACTGGCGCAACGGCTTCGAGCTCACGTTCCTGTCGACGGTGCGCCTGGCGCGTGCGGCGGTGGGGGCCATGAAGCGCGGCCCCGGCAAGGGCGGGCGCATCGTGATCATCGGCTCGGGCTCGATGGCTGCGCCGATCGGCAACCTTGCGATCTCGAGTGGGCTGCGCCCCGGCCTGCGCGGCGTCGCCAAGCTGCTGGCCGAGCGCCATGCGAAGGACGGCATCACGGTGAACATCGTGGCACCTGGCCTGGTCAAGACCGAGCGCCTGATCGAGGTCGCGCACGGCACGCCCGAGGCCGGCACGCGCGAGGGCGCCGCACGCCTGTTCGAGCGCTGGGCGGCGGAGATCCCGGTGGGGCGCCTGGGCGAGCCGGCGGAAGTAGGGGACGCGGTCGCATTCCTCGCCTCGGATCGCGCGGCCTACGTCACCGGGCAGGTGCTGATGGTCGACGGCGGACGGCACCGCTCGCTGTGAAGAAGCTCGGGATCGCGCTGTCCGGCGGGGGGGCGCGCGGCGCGGCGCACACCGGCGTGCTGCGCGTCATCCAGCGCGAGGGCATCCCCATCCACTGCATCGCAGGCACGTCGAGCGGCGCGATCGTCGGCTCGTTCCACGCCGCCGGGGCGCCGCCCGAGAAGCAGCTCGCCTTCGCGCAGCGTCTGCGCTGGCGCTCGCTGCGCATGATCGGGATCCCCAAGATGGGGTTCTTCCACACGGGAGAGCTGGAGAAATTCCTCATCGAGTCGATCGGCGACGCGCGCTTCGAGGAACTGAAGATCCCGCTCGCCGTCGTGGCGACCGACTTCCGCACCGCGCAGTCGGTCGTGTTTCGCACCGGCCGCGTCGCTCCGGCGGTTGCCGCGAGTGCCGCGATCCCGATCGTGTTTTCTCCGGTGATGCACGGCGAGATGGTGCTGGTCGACGGCGGGCTGTCGAACAACCTGCCGTCGGACATCGCGCGGCAGATGGGTGCGGAGATCGTGCTCGGTGTCAGCGTGCTCTCGGTGTTCGACGAGCAGCGCCGCTACCAGAGCTTCTTCGATATCGCGCTGGGAACGATGGACCTGATGTCGCGCACGTCAAACGAGCGGGGGGCCGCCGACTGCGACCTGTGCCTCTCACCGCTGCGCGGGCCGCGCTCACCCTCGGATCTGGCGCGCGCGCCGGCGATGGTGGCCGAGGGCGAAGCGGCGATGCTGCGCGCGCTGCCGCGGCTCAAGGAATTGTTGGGGGACTGAGAAGTGGGCAATCGCCCAATTCACCTATCCCAGGCGAGGTGAATTGGGCAGAAAGTGGGCAGCCCGTGGCCGCTAGAAATGCACAGTCACTTCCGCGCCGCCGGGCCCGATGCCGAACACGGGCCCGGCGGCGTTCGCATGCGCGCCGCCCGCATCGTCGCCGGCCACAGCGCGCCCGACGGTGAGCCCGATCGCCGCGCCGGCGATCACGTCGGAAAGGTAGTGTTTCCGATCTTCCATGCGTCCGAGTCCGGTGCCGACCGCCAGCACGTACGCAGGGATCGCCGCGAGGCGCCCGAAACGGTGCGCCAGCACCGGCGCCACCGCGAACGCCGCCGCCGTGTGTCCCGACGGGAATGACCACCCGCCGCCGTCCGGTCGCGTGCGCTGCACACCCATCTTCAGAGCGGTAACCGTCACCCCCGTGTAGACGAGCGAGCGTGCCATCTCGCCGGCCGCACCGCGCATGTTCGGCTCGCCGAGCGCGGCGCCGGCGGCGTACAGCGCGAACGCGCCTCCCGCGAGGAGCGCACCGTTGCCGTACGTGTTGCCGACGTCGATGCCGCCGTCGAGGCTCGGCCGATCGAGCAGCGCCTCGATGTTGTCGGGACTCTCGTCGCCGTGGATGGCCAGTGCGAGCCCGCCGCCCGCGAGCAGGAGGCGAAGCGACTGCGGCGACGCCAGGCGATCGAGGTCGTGCTTCAGGAACGAGCGCGACGCGGCGAAAGTCTCGTTGCCGAGAGCCGGGTTGTCGGGATCGCCCGGCAGGGGAGAGGCGCCCGCCGGCCCGGGGCCGGCGAGCGCCGGAAGGAGCGCCAGCCCGCGCGCGAGGGCGCGCGGGCGGAAGGGATTCGGGCTGGATCGTCGATGCATCGCGTCTCCTGGTGGGCCCGGTCGCCCTGCAGTACCCGGGGGCGCAGGCGCAGTTCCCGGAGGCGGGCCCACGGCTCCGGCAGGTACACTGGTCGCCGCGGAGTCCACGGGAAGTCGAGACGCGGCGACGAACGGCGGGGGGGCCGGCGATGCGGGGAGGACGAGGTTTGGGAACGGGGCTCGGGCTGGCTCTGCTCCTCGCGGCCCTCGGGTCCGCTGTTGCCGCGGCGCAGACCCCGCCGGCCGGCGTCGATCGCGAGACCCGCGCCGACTCGCTGGCGATTCTCGCGCTGCTCAACCGCGGCGAGCCCGACTCCGCGAACGCCCGGCTCGCGCGCGTCGTCCCTGCGGCGCGCGCAACCGGAGACTCCGCGCGCGTGGCGCGCGCGATCCTGCTCGAGGGCGTGATCGCGCTGCGCCAGTCCCGCCCGGCCGAGGCCAGGCCAAGGATCGAGCACGCGCGCCGGCTCGCGCTCCAGTCGGGCGACGACGCGACGTTCATGGCGACGCTTCGTGCCGAGTCGATCGTGCACAGCATGAATGGCGACTACGCGCGGACCGAGCCGCTGGTCGTGCGCTGGACGGCGATGGCGCGCCGGTTGAACAACCCCGAGTACCTGGGCTGGGGCGCGACCACGCGCACGTTCCTCGCCCTGACGCGCGGCGACATTTCGACGGCGCGCGCGCAGAACCTCGTCGCGCAGGCGATCTTCGACTCCCTCGGTTACCGAGGCGGTCAGGCCTACGTCGCGAACGACCGGGGCCGGATCGACATCCACACGGGGGACTATGCGGCCGCGCGCGTCGCCTACGAGAAGACGCTCGAACTCGTCGGCGAAGACGGAGACCCGCGGGTCCGCGACTGGGCGCTGGCCAACCTGGGCGTGTGCGAGATCCGCGCCGGCGATCCCGTTCGGGGTCTCGCCCTGTACGAACAGTCCCTCGTGGGAAAGAAGCAGCGCGGCGAGAACGTCGATGTGCTGGTCACCTACAGCAACATCGTCACGACGGCAACCGACCTCGGGCGCATCGACGACGCGCTGCGGCTGGGCCAGGACGCGCTGACGATGGCGCTGCGCGACAGCGTGCTGCCCGAGATCCCTTGGGCGCGCTTCAACCTGGGGAACGCGCTGTGGGCGGCCGATCGCCACGAGGCGGCGATCGGCGAGTGGCGGCAGGTGCTCGCCGATCCGCGCTCCGAGCCGGCGCTGTTCGCGATGTCGATGGGCGGGATCGCCAACGCGCTCGCCGAGAACGACAGCCTGATCGATGCGGCTCGCCTGTACGACGAGGCGCTGGCGAGCTACGGGGCGGCGATCGCCGCCGAGTCGCGCATCAAGCTGTCGATCGACCTGGCTCGCGTGCACCTGCGCGCCGGGCAGGCCGCGCTGGTGCCACCGCGGCTCGAGTCGATGGCGCTCGAGGCCGACCGCGGGAGCGACGAGGAACTGGGCGCGATCACGTGGGGCCTGCTCGCCGAGGCGTACCGCAAGCTCGGCCGCCCCGCCGACGCGGCGCGCGCGCTCGCCAACGCCGACGCGCGCTGGGAAGCCGGCCGCGACGCCGCCTCGAGCTACGAGTTCCGCGAGCACCGCGGCGAGCAGGCGCGGGCGCTCCTGGTCGAGACCGCGGTCACCGGCGAGCCCGGCGCGGCGTTCACGCGCCTACAGCGCTACAAGACCCGCACGCTGCTCGAGCGGCTGTCGCGCCCGAACGCCCCGGTCGTCGCGCCGGCCGGCAACGATACGACGCAGTTCGCCGCCACGGCATTCCGCGCGACGACTCTGCGCGCCGGCGAGGTGTTCCTCGAGTTCGCGTTGGGACCCGACACGACGTTGCTGTTCGTCGTCACCCCCGGCGGCGTGCGCCGTGCCGGCTTGCCCGGCGAGCGCACGCTGGCGCCGCAGGTGAAGCTGGCGCACGAGGCGTTCGCGAGTCGGCCCGGCGAGGGTGATGCGGCGGCTGCGGCGGCGACGGTGGCGCGGGTCGCCGCGCAGGCGCTGGGGCGCACGTTGCTGGGCCCCGCCGCCGAGGAAATCGCCGCGGCGAAGACGGTGCTCGTGGCACCCGACGGCGTGCTGCACCGGATTCCCTTTGGCGCACTCATTGTCGGCGGCGGTGAGACGCCGCTCGGCGCCAGCCACCGCGTCGCGATCGAGCCGTCGGGCGCGTTCCTCGCCACCGTACGTGCGCGGGCGGCGGCGGCACACACCGGGCTGTTCGCCGTCGGCGGGGGTCGCCGCGAAGCGAGCGACGGCGGCCGCGGCCTCGAGGGCGCGCGTCGCGAGATCGAGAACCTGTCGGCGCGCTTCTCGGGCGTGACCGCGCGCTACGCTGGCGCCGACGGGCGCGTCGCACTCGCGGTCGGCGACCTTGCGCCCTTCGGCGGCCTGCACTTCGCCGGGCACAGCCAGGCCGACGACCAGATGCCATGGCGCTCGGGCATCGTGCTGGGGCCGGCGACGGGCGGCGGCGATTCGCTGCTGACCGCAGGCGAGCTGGCCGCCGCCCCGGTGGGCGCTCGGCTCGTCGTGCTGTCGAGCTGCGAATCGGCGGGCGGTCGCGCCCGCGTCGGCGAGGGTGTGGCGGGGCTCACGACGGCGTTCCTCGTCGCCGGCGCGCCAACGGTCGTCGCGACGCTGTGGCCGGTGGACGACGCGGTGACCGTGCGCCTGATGGATCGCTTCTACGCCGGCCTGGCGGCCGGAGCTGACGCCGCCGACGCGCTGCGCGCCGCACAACAGGAGCTCCGCGCCGGCGCCGACACCGCGCACCCGTTCTACTGGGCGGGGTTCGTGCTCGTTGGCGAGCCGGCGACCGCGTTCCCGCTGCGTGCCCGGGCGGCTGCCTCGGGGATGGTGGGCGTGGCGATCACCGTGCTGCTGGCCGCGATCGTGGCGTTTCTGGCTTGGCGAGGGCGCGGGCACACCGGGGTCAAAGCCGGTTGAGGCAACCCCAAGTTGCCCCGACGGCCTCGGGTCGGTACGATCCCCGGGCCATGAACCTCCATCCCGACCAGATCCGCTCGATCGTCGACCAGGTGACGCGCGAACTCGAAGCCCGCAGCCCGGGCGTCGAGTCCGCCATTGTCGATGCCGCGCATCGCGCCCACGAAACGGCCGACGCCGCGCGTCGCGCGCTGCTGACAACCGCGGCGCCGTTGCCGGACCCGACCAAGCGCGCCAACGAGGGCGCGCGTTCGCCGCGGGGCGTGCACGCGAACCTCGATCACGCCGTCGCCGCCGCCGACCGCGCGCACCGGGCACTCGTCGCCTGGCCGGTGGCGATGCGCACCCGCGCGATCGAGCACGTGCGCGCCAAGCTGCGCGCCAACGTGCGCCTGCTCGCCGAGCTCGCGGTGAGCGAGACGGGCCTCGGCCGCGTCGACGACAAGATCAAGAAGAACACCCTGGTGATCGACAAGACGCCCGGCATCGAGGACCTGCGCCCCGAAGTGATCACCGGTGACCACGGCCTCACGCTCACCGAGCACGCGCCGTACGGCGTGATCGGCGCGGCCGGCCCGTCGACCAATCCGTCCGAAACGGTGATCAACAACGGCATCGGCATGCTCGCCGGCGGCAACGTCGTGGTCTTCGCTGCACACCCTTCGGCGAAGCGCACGAGCCAGCTCGCGGTGTCGCTGATCAACGAGGCGTTCGTCGAGGCGGGCGGCCCCGACGACGTGATCACCACCGTCGCCGAACCCACGATCGAGTCGGCGCAGGCGATGATGGCGCACGCCAGGACGCGCATCCTGGTCGTCACCGGCGGCCCGGGCGTGGTGCAGGCGGCGATGGCGTCGAAAAAGAAGGTGATCGCCGGCGGGCCCGGCAACCCGCCCGTCGTCGTCGACGAGACGGCCGACCTGGCGCGCGCGGGGGCCGACATCGTGGCCGGCGCTTCGCTCGACAACAACGTGATCTGCACCGACGAGAAGGAAGTGTTCGTCGTCGACCAGGCCGCCGATACCCTCCTGCGGGCGATGGCCGCGAGCGGCGCGCACGTGCTCGAGGCGTGGCGGCTGCCCCAGCTCGAAAAGCTGATCCTGAGCGAGAACCGCGGGCGCCGGCACCATGCGGTGACCAACAAGAAGTTCGTGGGCAAGGATGCCGCGGTCATCCTCAAGGAACTGGGCATCGTGGTGGGGCCTGACATCCGGCTCATCGTCGTCGAGACGCCGCCCGATCATCCGTTCGTGTGGACCGAGCTGCTCATGCCCGTCCTGCCGGTGGCCCGCGTGGCCAGCGCCGAAGAGGGCATGGACTGGTCGGTGCTCGCCGAGCACGGCTTCCGTCACACGGCGAGCATCCATTCGCGCAATGTCGACCGGCTGTCGCGCATGGCGCGCATGATGGATTGCTCGATCTTCGTCAAGAACGGCCCGCATTTCGCCGGCCTCGGGATGGGCGGCGAGGGCCCGACCAGCTTCACCATCGCCAGCCCGACCGGTGAGGGCATGACCACCGCGCGCACCTTCACGCGCCGGCGCCGTTGCTCGCTCGTCGACCTGTTCCGCATCGTCTGATCGTCCCCGCCGCCGCTCGAAAGGAGCCCTCGTGCGCCCGTTGCATCGCTCGTCGTCCGCCTCGTTCTTCGCTGTCGCCACTCTCGTGGCGCTCGCGCTCGTCGCGTTTGCGTCCCGACCCGGCCGCGCCGCCGACGAATCGCTCCCGTCACTCTCGATGACGAAGGGCAGCGAGCTGACGAAGGAGGAAGACAAGCAGGTTCGCGCGACGCTCACGCATTACCTGGGCGCGCTGCAGAAGCGCGACTGGCGAATGGCCGCGCAGGACCTCGACCGCGAGTCGTTCCTCGCCGGTGTCGATCCGCTGATCGCCTCGATCTCGTCGGACTCGACGACGCGTCCGGCGGCGCTTCGCAAGGTGTTCGGCGTGAGCACTGACGACTCGTTGAAAACCACGTCGACCGGGGATCTGTTCGCCGCGATGATGAACTACGTGATCGCACTCGATCCGGGCGGGGCCGCGATCATGACGCGCGCGAAGTTTGTCCTGCTCGGCGCGCGTCACCTCAAGGACAGGATCCACATCGCCTACCAGTTGACCCTGCCCGCCGAGAGCGACAGCGTGCAACCCTACACCAGCGTCACCACCGAACAATTGAAGCAGGTCGGCAAGGAGTGGAAGATCGTGTTTCGCATGGGACGCTAGGGGAGGCGCCACGATGAGCGTGAACCACAAGGACGCCTGCCCGTGCGGCAGCGGGAAACGCTACAAGCATTGTCATCTCGGGGTCGACCAGGCTCGCCGTCGCAAGGCGTCGCTGGCCGGGATCCTCGTGATCGGCGCGATCGTCATCGGCGCGGCCTCATTCGGCGCGATGAACCAGTGGCAACTCGGGAAGAAGATCGCCGCCCTCGCCGGGGCCGACTCGGGCCTTGTCCCGCCGGGCGGCCGGACCGGCGACGTCTCGGGCACGCCCGCGCCGACGGGCGACAACGCGTTCGGGATCGTGCAGCCGGGCGCAACGGGTCGGCCGCCGATCCCCCAGTCCAATGCCGGTGCGGTGATTCCGATCGGCAACAGCGGCGCCCTGGCGCCGGGCGAGCATCCGACCCCCTGGGAATACGACGTGGCGAAGAATCGCCACTACGACCCGCGTCCCGGGCACGAGCACTGGCACAACGGCCCGCCGCCGGCCGACACGACGCAGGCCGTCGTGGTCGCGCCGCGGCAGATCAAGCTCGACGAGAAGGGGAACGTGATCAGCGAGACGGCGTCGCGGGTCGCGGGCTCCACGGCGACGGTAGGGAGCACGCAGTTGGCTCCGGGGGAGAACCCGCGGGCGTGGGAGTACGACAAGGCGAAGAACCAGTACTACGATCCGACGGTGGGACACCAGCACTGGCACTCGGGCCCGGCCCCCGCCGGCAAAGTGGTCGGGGTGCCCTGAGGGTTGTGCCCACTTGATTGTGTGCCTGCGCTCGAACCAGATGCTTGATTGGCAAACGATTCCAGCGTAATGGTTTACAGGACATCGATCGATCAGGACCGGCGCCGGATCTCGCCCGGGCCTGGCGGGTCTCGGGGGGATCTACCGCGGACTCGACCCTCCCAGGGGTCGAGCCCGGCCGCCCCCGGCCCCCCGCCCAGCGCCGGAAACCATGACCGGAGAAGGGTTTGCGCCCGTGTCGCCCGCGCACACAATTAACCGGGCACAACCCACGGCATTGACACCCTCCCAGCCCCCGAATAGGCTGCCGGAGTCCGCTTCGGTCTCACCTGCAAACGGGGATGCGCCCCCGGGGACCGGTCGCAGATTCCAAGGAGGCTGACCCCGCGCCGTGGGGCCGGGCCTCCGTTTTCGTAAAGGGTGCCATGAAGGCCGTGGAGACCAAGCGGACGGACCTGTTCGCCAAGACGCGTTCGTTCGTCCGGGCGAAGGAACTCAAGGCCGCGGGCTTCTACCCGTACTTCATCCCGATCGAGGGCTCGGAAGACACCGAGGTCATGATCGAGGGCAAGCAGTTGATCATGGTCGGCTCGAACAACTACCTCGGGCTCACCCACCATCCCAAGGTGCTCGAGGCCGCCGAGGCCGCGTCGCGGCGCTATGGCACGGGCTGCACCGGCAGCCGCTTCCTCAACGGCACGCTCGACCTGCACGAGAAGCTCGAGGCCGACCTCGCCGCCTACACGGGCTACGAGGCCGCGCTCGTCTTCTCGACCGGCTACCAGACCAACCTGGGCATCATCCAGAGCCTGGTCGGTCGCGACGACACCGTGCTGGTCGACAAGCTCGACCACGCCTCGATCCTCGATGGTTGCCAGATGTCGCAGGGCGAGACGGTGCGCTTTCGCCACAACGACACGGCGGACCTCGACCAGGAACTCGAGCACCTGTCGGGCAAGAAGGGCGGCGCGCTGATCGCCGTCGACGGCGTGTTCTCGATGGAGGGGGACATCGCGCCGCTGCCGGCCCTGATCGCGGTGGCAAAGAAGCACGGCGCGCGGCTGTTCGTCGACGAGGCGCACTCGCTCGGCGTGATCGGACCGTCCGGCGCGGGTGCCGTCGATCACTTCGGCGTGCAGCAGGACGTCGACCTGATCATGGGCACCTTCAGCAAGTCGTTCGCCTCGATCGGTGGCTTCGTCGCCGCCGAAGCCGACGTGATCCACTATCTCAAGCACCACGCGCGCTCGCTCATGTTCTCGGCGGCGATGCCGCCGTACGCGGTGGCCACGGTGCAGGCGGCGTTGCAGATCATCAAGGACGAGCCCGAGCGGCGCGTCAACCTGATCAAGAACGCCGACTACCTGCGCAATGGCCTGCAGTCGCTCGGGTTCGACACGGCGACCAGCGAGACGCCGATCATCCCGGTGATCATCGGCGACTTCATGAAGACCTTCCAGTTCTGGCGGGGGCTGTATGACAACGGCGTGTTCGCCAACTGCGTCGTCGCCCCGGCCGTGCCGCCCAACGCCTGTCGCATCCGCACGTCGTTGATCGCCACGCACACGACCGAGCAGCTGGACCGGGTGATCGACGTCTTCGCGAAGGTGGGCAAGCAGTTCGGGGTCGTCTGAGCGCGATCGAGATCCGTACCGTCCAGGGCCCGGCCGACTTCACCCGCTTCGTCGAGTTGCCCTACCGCCTGTACCGTGACGACCGCATGTGGGTCCCGCCGCTCAAGAGCGACGTGCGCGGCATGTTCGACCGCGCCAGGAACCCGTTCTTCGCCCACGCCGAGATCGAGAGCTTTCTAGCCCTTGCCGGAGACCGCGTGGTCGGGCGCATCGTCGCGATCGACAACCGCGCGCACAACGAATTCCACGGCGACAGGGTCGGCTTCTTCGGCTTCTTCGAGTGCGAGGACGACCCGGCGGCCGCGACGGCGCTGTTCGACGCAGCCGCGGCGTGGCTCGCCGCGCGTGGCAAGGACGTGCTGCGCGGGCCGATGAACTTCTCCACCAACGACGATTGCGGCTCCCTGATCGAGGGCTTCAACACTCCGCCGGCGATCATGATGCCGCACAATCCCGCGTACCACGCGCGGCTCCACGCGGCCGGCGGGTTCGCCAAGGCGAAGGACATCGTCGCCTACTGGTACGAGGGGGACGCGCTGCCCGAGCGCGTCACGCGCGGGGTCGAACTGGTGCGCAAGCGCAAGGGCGTGACGGTGCGCCCGCTCGACATGAAGCGCTTCGAGCAGGAGGTGGGCCTCATCCGCACGATCTACAACGACGCGTGGGAGCGGAACTGGGGTTTCGTGCCCATGACCGAGGCCGAGATCGACCACATGGCGGAGCAGTTGAAGCCGGTGGTCGAGCCCGGGCTCATCGTCTTTGCGGAAATCCGCGGCGAGCCGGTCGGATTCGGCCTGGGCCTGCCGGACTTCAATCTTGCCCTGAAGCACGCCAACGGCGAGCTGTTCCCCTTCGGCTTCCTGTCGATCCTGTGGCACAAGCGAAGGATCCGCCAGGCGCGCATCCTCACGCTGGGCGTGCGCTCGGGCTATCGCGCCTCGGGCATCGACGCGCTGCTCATCTCCGAGCTGTTCGGCCGTTGCGTCGCCATGGGGATCTTCAAGGGCGAGTTCTCGTGGATCCTGGAGGACAATATCGCGATGCGCCGGCCGCTCGAGAACATCGGGGCCCGGGTCTACAAGACGTACCGCGTCTACGACCGGCCGCTCGTCGGCGCGGGCGCATGAGCGGATGAGCCGCGACGTCCTGGTCACCGGCGGGGCCGGGTTCGTCGGCAGCCACGTGGTCGACGCGCTCCTCGCCCGCGGGGAGCGCGTTCGCGTTCTGGTGCGCGCGACGACCGACCGTCGCTTCCTGCCCGCCGATCGCGTCACGTTCGTCCCCGGCGACGTGGGCGATGACTCGCCTGCCGGCGAAGCCGAGCTCGAACGCGCGAGCACAGGCGCGCGGCTCGTCATCCACGCTGCGGGGATCACGCAGGCGCGTCGCAGCGACGACTTCGCGCGGGTGAACGCGCGCGGTACGGAGCGCATGACGCGGGCCGCACGAGCTGCGGGCGTGTCGCGGGTCGTGCTCGTGTCGTCGCAGGCTGCCGCCGGGCCCACGCCGGGCTCGTCCCCGCGCGTCGAGAGCGATCCCGACGCGCCGGTCGGCGCCTACGGAGAGAGCAAGCGCGCGGCCGAGTCCCTGGCGCGCGAAGCGCTCGCGGGCGGGTCGACGGAGCTGGTGATCGTCCGGCCTCCGGCCGTGTACGGGCCGCGCGATCGGGCGTTCCTCACGCTCTTCCGGCTGGTCAACGCGGGGATCGTGCCGCTTCATCGGCCCGGGCGGCAGTGGGTGAGCCTGGTCCACGCGCGCGACCTGGCGATCGCGCTGGTGCTCGCGGGGGCGCGCGGTCGGCCCGATTCGACGTACTATGTGACGGACGGTGTGCCCCGGACGTCGGCCTCGATCGTCGATGCCATCGCCGCATCCCTGGGCAAGCGGCCGTGGCGGCTCGACCTGCCGGCGGCGATGCTGGGGCTTGCGGTCGGCGTGGCCGAGACGCTCGCGGCCGCGACGGGCCGGCCGTCGCAGCTCACCCGCGAGCGGCTGGTCGACTGGACGGCGCCGCGCTGGACCGTGTCGGACGAGGCGGCGCGCCGCGACCTGGGGTACGCCCCGACGATCGGCTTCAAGCCCGGCATCGAGGAGACAACCGCGTGGTACCGGAGCACCGGGTGGATCTGAAAGTGATCGAAGGCACCGGCCCGCGTCCGGGCAGCGAGCCGGCGCGGCCGCGCTGGGGCGGGCCGGCGCCGGAGCGCCTGCATTCGGGCGAGAGCGGCCTGCGCCCGGTCGACGTGCTGATCCTCGGCTACCTGTTGCTCACCGGGCTGCTGATCCTCGGCGCGACCGGGAACCTGCCGTGGTGGCCGCTGCACCTGGCGGTGCGGCTGATCGCGGTGGCCGCGATGCTGCGCCTGGTGCCGCGGCGGCCACGGAACCCGGTGCTGGCGCTGCTGCGCGACTGGTACCCGATCGCCGCGTTCATTCCCCTCTACATCGAGTTGTCGACGCTGACGCGCCTGTTCACCACGCAGCACTACGACGCGCTCCTCGTCACGTGGGAGGCCGCGCTGTTCGGCGGGCAGCCGAGCCAGTCGTGGCACGTGCTCTACCCGTCCCCGATCCTGTCGGAGTACCTGCACTTCTCGTACTTCTACTACTACTTCGTGCCGACGACGCTTTGTCTGTGGCTGTACGTGCGCGGCGAGCGCGCCCGCTTTTCGCGGGCGCTGACGGCCATCCTCGGTGCGTTCCTGTCGTGCTGCCTGATCTACCTGATCTTCCCGGTGGTCGGCCCGTTCCATCACTTCGGGCACGCGCCGGCCGAGTCGTGGGGCGGGTTCTTCGCACCGCTGGTGCACAGCCTCGTCGAGCGCGGCTCGTCGCCGGGGACGGCGTTCCCCTCGTCCCACACGGCCGTGTCCGTCGTCACCTGGCTGGTGGCGTGGCGGCTGTGCCGCCCGGCATTCTTCGTGCTCATCGCGGTCGTGCCCGCGCTGGCGCTGGCCACCATCTACGGCGGCTTCCATTACGCGCTCGACACGCTTGCCGGCGCGGCGCTGGGGGCCGGGATGGCGTTCCTCGCGCCCGGCATCCACGGCCGGCTGACCCGGCTCGTTTCGCGAAAAAAGGCCGCTGAATCGCACCTCCCTTTCGCTTCCCAGGGACCGGGTGACCCACTAAGATAACGCGGTTCCCATCGCTTCGCGGGCGCACCACGACGACCTGCGCCCCGCTGTTCCAGGGAGGATTTCCATGAGTACCTTCGTCGCCCCACGAGACGTCGCCATCCCCGTCGAGCGCACCGTCGTTTCCGGCGAACGGCTCTGGCTCCACAGCAAGCGATGGGATCTCACGTTCCTCGTCGGCAGTGCCGTGCTGGGCGCGATTCCGCTCCTGATGCTGCACGTGTTCAACGTTCCGGTCTCGGCGATCAACCTGATCGTCTCGGGGATCGTCGGGGGTCCGCACCTGTACTCGACGTTCGGCTACACGCTGGCCGACCGGTCGTACCGCAAGCGCTACGGCCTGATCCTGCTGCCGATCCTGTTCATCCCGGTCGGCGTGATCTACCTCGCGCTCAACAACCTGAACCTGCTCATCACGGTGTTCTTCTTCTGGGCCTCGGTGCATGTGCTGCACCAGATCGCCTACATCAACGACGCCTACCGGTTCAAGGATCCGCGGCCGCGCACGCTGTGGAACCGCGCCATCGACTACGGCGTGATCTTCAGCGCGCTGTATGCCGCCTCGAGCTCGCGCCTGGTCACCGGCGGCTTCGTCGTCGGCGGCGGCACGAACCCGCGCGAGATCATGATCCCCGAGTTCGCCAAGGGCGCCATGTGGATCCCGACCCTGGCGACGGCGGGTTTCCTGATCCTGCTCGCGCTGTACGTGGCGAAGACCGTCCGCGAGCACAAGGAGGGGCGACTCAACCTCCCGTCGGTCGCCATCATCGGCACCTCCGTCGTGATGTCGTTGGCGATTCCGCAGTTCCCCAACATCGACATCGCATTCCAGGGCTACAACACGTGGCACTCGTTCCAGTACCTGGCGCTCGTCTGGTACATCAACAAGTTGCGCCTCGAGCGGGGCGAGATCCACGGACCGGTCATGCGTGCCGTGTCCGGCCCGGCCAACACCTGGAAGTTCTACGGCCTGTTCCTGGGTGCCACGGCGATCGCCTTCGGCACCTCGCTGGTGCTGCAGTACGGCTTCGGCTGGCCGCGCGACGCGGCGTACTACGGCGTCGTGCTCGGCACGCTGCTGGTGCACTACTACCTCGACGGGCTCAACTTCTTCTCGTGGGGCCGACTGATCGGCGGCGAGCCGGGATCGAGCGAGCTGGCGGCGATGGCGCGGCAGAAAGACGCTGCCTGAGTTCTTTCGAGCCAAATGCGAGAAAGACGAAAACCCCCGCGGGGCCTGAGGCCTCGCGGGGGTTCGTGTTTGCGCTCGTTGCCACGTTGCGCGCGGTGCGCGCGTTATGCCTTGGCGCGGAACTTGATCGAGCAGCCCAGCGCCTTCGTCTGCGCGGTCGCCACCGACTTGCCGGTAGCCACGGCCGTGATCGCGTCCTCAAGGTAGGGCTTCGTCACCTTCGCTGCGTCGTCGGCGTTGTCGTCGATCGCGCCGTGGTAGACGAGCGCGCCGGAGGCGTCGAACAGGAACACCTCGGGCGTGCGGCTGGCGCCGAACGCTCGGGCGACGTCGCTGGTGCGGTCCATCGCGTAAGCGAACTTCATGCCCAGCTTCTTCGCCCGCGCCTGCATGACGTCGTAGCCGTCCTCCTTGTTGCGCTGAGGGTCGTTCGAGTTGATGGCCACGACGCCGATGCCGCGCTTGATCGCGTCATTGCCGATCTTCGCCGCGCGGGTTTCCCACTTCTTGGCCCAGGGGCAGGCGTTGCAGGTGAAGATCACCAGCGTGCCCTGCTTGCCCTTCGCCGACGCGATCGACATCTCCTTGCCGTCGACGTTCTTCAGCCTGGCGTCCGCCATCGGGATCGCGGTCCCGAGCGCGATCGGCGTGGGCGCCGGCGCACTCTGCGCCCGGGCGGGGGAGACAGAAACTGCGGCCAGCGCCACCATGGCAGCGAGAGCGGCGAGGGGACGAGCGAACATGGAGGGCCTCCGAAAGTGGGGGTGCGTCAGTTGCCGGATGCGAGAACCGGGAGGACACGGGCGCGCAGCGAGTCGTATGACGCCTTGCCCTCCCACGAGCGGACCCGCCGACCTGCTCCATCGTAGAGGAAGGACCCGGGGAGTGCGCCAGACCAGGATGGGTCGAGAGTGTCAATAAATTGCATGTCGTCGCCGGTCTTGAGGTACGCGGGGCCGCCGACGCCCTGTTCGGCGAGGTACGACTTCGCGTTCGGCAGGTCGTCCGCGAAGTCGGCCGAGACGAAGATCACGCGGAAGCCCTGATCCGCCAGCTCTCGATCGAGCCGTACCAGGTCGGGGAACTCTTCGCGGCACGGCTGGCACCAACTGGCCCAGACGTTGACCAGCGTGACCTTCGCGCCACCGGCGTGCACGGCCGCGACGAGCGCAGGGCCGTCGACCACGGTGAACGTGATCGACGCGGTGTCGACGGGGGCGGGGGAAGGGACCGCGCGGGCGGGGGCGTCGGCCCGGCGTGGCTCGCCCGAGCAGCCGGCGAAGAGCGTGAGGGGCAGGAGAGAGGCAAGGATCAGCAAAGTGCATTGTCTGAATATACTCATAGATGTATACTCCCCCCATGGCCGACAAGCCGGTTTTGTGGGTTGGTTCCTCGCGTCGAGACGTTCGGGCCTTCCCCCAGTCCGCTCGCCGTTTCGCCGGCTTTCAACTCCGGAGACTTCAGGCAGGCTTGTTGCCAACGGATTGGAAGCCCATGCCGAGCGTCGGCCCTGGCGTCCAGGAAATCCGGATCCACACCGCGACTGAACACCGGATCGTCTACATTGCACGCTTCTCGGAGGGAGTCTACGTGCTCCACGCATTCGAGAAAAGATCCCGGCGGACGCCGGACGCCGATCTGACACTGGCGAGGCGGCGGTTGTCCGAGCTGATCGCCGCGCGGCGCTAGGACGCAGGAGGAGATCATGGGAGTGAAGATTCAGCGCTCTTCAGGAAACGTCTTCACGGATCTCGGGTTCGATCCGGAGGAATCCGAGAATCTGCGGATCCGGGCGGACCTCATGATTCGGCTGGCGCTCCTGATCGAGAAGCGGGGGATGACGCAGGTGAGGGCCGCGCGGCTGCTCGGCGTGAGTCAGCCCCGCATCAGCGATCTCGTCCGCGGCCGGATCGACCGCTTCAGCGTGGACTCGTTGATCGAGATGCTTGGTCATGCCGGGGCGAGGGTCACGGTCCAGGTTCGAGTCGCGCGCCAGGTCGCTTGAGCGATCACCTGCCCTCCGCCGGCAACGGACAGGCCTGGGCGAGCAGCCGCTCGAGTTCCTCACGCCGCACGCCGCCCGGCCAGTGGCGCACGCGCACCGGTGAGCCCGCGGTCCAGTCGGCCTCGAGCACGGCGGCCCGGCCGACGAGCGACCGGTGCACCGCACCCCAGCTCGACTCGTCGAGCCCGGGCGCGTCGAGCAGCGTCTCGACCAGCGTGGCGGGATCGCGCAACAGGCGCAGCGACAGCCCCCACACGGCGATCGCGCCGGCCAGGACGAGCAGCGGCGCGCCGCGGCCGAGCGGAAGGATCAATCCCGACACCGCGCCGCCGATGAACGCGCCCGAGAACTGGACCATGTTGAAGACGCCCGCGGCGGTGCCCCGTGCACCGCGTCCGGTGTACAGCGTGAGCAGTGCGGCGAGCAGCGGCTCGATCGCGCCGAACCCGGCCACGAACACGGCGAGGAAGACGGTGGTCGGACCGAGGTCGCGATGGAACGCGGCGAGCCCGACCAGGCCGACGACCATCGCCACGGCGGCAATCGCGAGCACGGTGCGGCGACGGGACGCGCGGTCGGCGATGCGCGAGCTGAGCAGGAGCGAGCCCAGGCCCGCCAGCAGCGCGGGCGCGTAGACCTTCCACAGCGCGAGGTCGGCGACGCCGCGGTCCTTGAGCACGAACGGCACGACGACAAACAGGCCCGTCACCGCCGCGTGCAGCACGAAGATGCCGCCGTCGAGCACGAGCAGGGAGCGGTCATGAAATAGCGAGCGCGCCTCGGCCCACGACCACGATCCCGGCGAACCCGGCCGGGCGCGATGCCCGCGCACCATGTGCGGCACGAGGCGCGTCGGCACCAGGACCTCGAACAGCAGCACGCCGACGATCGAAAGCACGGCCGCCGCGCCGAACACCGCGGGGACTCCGGCCTGCGCCGAGACGAGCGGGCCGAGGAGGAAGCCCGCGGCGAACGCGAAGCCGAGGATGAGGCCCAGGAGCGCCATGCCGCGCGTGCGCACCTCGTCGCGCGTGTGATCGCCGATCAACGCGATCATCGTCGAGGCCATCGCACCCACCCCCTGGATCAGGCGGCCCACGATCACGGCTCCGATCGAACCGGCCCACGCCACGACCGCCGAGCCGAGCGAGAAGATGAGCAGCGCGACGACGATGACCAGACGCCGGCCGCGCAGGTCGCCGAGGATGCCGAGCGGGACCTGGAAGATCGCCTGGGTGAGCCCGTAGGCGCCGAGCGCGATACCGACCAGGAACGGGGTCGCGCCCGGCAGCCCGGCGGCCCAGGTGGCCATCAGCGGCAGGGCCATGTAGAGCCCGACCATGCGCAGGGCGTAGACGCCGCTGGTGCCGAGCACGATGCGCAGTTCGTCGCGGGAAAATGGGGCCATGCCGCATTGTACCCGGCTTGCCGCCCGACGGGCGCGGTCGGTATGATGCCGGTTCCTCGCGGTGGATCGCCCGGCACGATGCAGGGCGGCCTCGCCTCACCCACGCAGCGGCGGGAAGGGCCCGGATGCTCGGTTTCCTCGGCGGTCTCCTCGGCAGCTTCGCGCGGTTCCTCGCGGGGCTCCAGGAGCTGACGTTGTTCTCGGCGCGGGTCTTCCGATCCTGCTTCCGGGGGCCGTTCTACTGGCGCGACGTCTACGAGCAGGCCTACGTGGCGGGTGTGGGGTCCATGCACCTGGCGCTCATCTCGGCTTTCTTCGCCGGACAGGCGCTGGGCCTGCAGTTCGCGCGTCAGCTCGCCGAGACGGGGACGGTGACCCTGCTCGGCACGCTGATGACCATCGCGGTCGTTCGCGCGCTGGGGCCCGACCTGATCGGCCTGGTCGTCGCGGCGCGCATGGCCTCGGGCTACACCGCCGAGATCGGCGCCATGAAGAGCGCCAACCAGATCGATGCGCTGGTCGCCTTCGGCACCGATCCGATCAAGAAGCTGGTGGTGCCGCGCGTCCTGGCAATGTTCATCATGCTGCCGCTGCTCGTCATCCTGGGGGACGCGGTCGCCCTGATCGGCGGTGCGATCATGGCCAAGTACGTGGCGCACGTTTCGCTGAGCCTGTACTGGAGCCAGGCGTCGCGCGCCATGACGTTCGGCACCATCTTGATCGGCGTGGTCAAGCCCGCGGTGTTCGCGCTCCTGATCTCGCTGATCGGCTGTTGGAAGGGTTTCACCAGCTCGGGCGGCACGCGCGGCGTGGGCAGCTCCACGACCGAGTCGGTGACCATCGTCTCGGTGATGCTGCTGATCACGGACTTCATGCTGACGCGCGTGCTGTTCGCGCTGTTGCGCTGGTGAGGCGGGAGGTGAGGGCATGATCCGCTTCGACCACGTGCACTACTCGATCGGCGGCCGGAAGATCCTCGAGGACGTCTCGTTCGACGTGCAGAAGGGGACGACGAAGATCATCCTCGGGCCGTCCGGCATCGGCAAGAGCACGGCGCTGCGACTGATCCTTGGGCTCGTCCGGCCGGACAGCGGGGACATTCTCATCGACGGCCGGAGCGTGGTGAAAGCGAACCGCGAGGAGCTCGACGGCATCCGGCAGGAAATCGGCATGGTGTTCCAGGACGGGGCGCTGTTCGACTCGCAGACCGTGGGGGAGAACGTGGGTTACTGGCGCCTCGAGAACTCGAAGCAGACCGACGACGAGATCGAGGCGGTCGTGCGCGAGAAGCTGACGCTGGTCGGGCTCGATCCGGACCTGATCGACTCGATGCCCGACGAACTGTCGATCGGCATGCAGCGCCGCGTCGCGATCGCCCGCGCGCTGGCCTCGGGGCATCCCAAGATCATCCTCTACGACGAGCCCACGACCGGCCTCGATCCGAACTCGCTGGAACTGGTCACCGACGCGATCCTGCGCCTGCGCGACGAGCTGGGCATGACCTCGATCGTGGTCACGCACCAGCTTACCGACGCCCTCAAGGTGGGCAGCGACTACCTGTTCCTGTTCGACCGAGGCGTGCAGTTCGAGGGTGATGCCCGGGCACTCGCGGCCAGTGACGATCCGAAGTTGCGCCAGTTCCTCGACCCGTTCCGCAAGAGCCTGGCCGAAGCCGCCGAGAACTTCGGCGTGGGTCGCGCCGGTGAAGCCACGAGGGTTCAGACGCCATGAAACGATCCGGAGACATCCGCTGGGGCGAGCTCCGACTCGGCCTGTTCATCTTCGTCGCGCTCGCCGTGTTCCTGTGGGCGTCGATCCAGGGCGGCACGACCCTGTTCAAGAAGCAGTACGAGCTGCAGTCCGAGTTCCCCAACGTGCAGGGCGTGGTCGCCGGAGCACCCGTGTGGTTCCAGGGCGTCGAGGTGGGCACCGTCAAGACGCTCGACTTCGTCGCCTCGGGCGACTCGTCGAAGGTGCGGATCACGTTCACGGTCAACGACCGGGTGTGGCCGCTCATCCGGGAAGACTCGAAGGTGAAGATCCAGGCGCTCAACCTGTTCGGCGAGAAGTTCATGGAGGTGACGTCCGGCTCGCGCACGGCCGCGCCGGTGAAGGAAGGGGCGATGCTCGGCTCCGAGCGCCCGACCGACGTGACCCAGCTGATGGCCCGCGGCGAGGGCATCGTCGACGACCTCGCGCAGACGGCGAAGGACCTGAAGGAGCTCTCGGCAAAGGTGCGCCGGGGCGAGGGCACGTTGGGCAAGCTGGCCACGTCCGACGAGCTGTACGCGAACCTCAACTCGACCATCGCCCAGGTCCGCGGGCTGACGTTCAGCCTGGACAGGAGCCAGGTGCAGATGAGCCGCTCGCTCACCGCCAGCGCCAACTCGCTCGACAGCGTGATGACGCTGATCCACTCGGGCGACGGCACGCTCGGCAAGATGGCCCGCGACCCGGCGCTGTACGACAACCTGAGCCGGGCGAGCGGACGGGTCGACTCGACGCTGGCGCGGGTCGAGCGCGGCGAGGGGAGCCTCGGGCGGCTGACCAAGGACGATGCGGCGGCGGTGAACCTGGAGAGGAGCCTCGACCAGTTGAACAAGCTGCTGGCCGACCTGCAGGCCAACCCCAAGAAGTACTTCAAGTTCAGCGTGTTCTGATCGCCTTTGCCGCCTCCGGCGACGACTCCAGCCGGGCAGGGGCCCCGCGCCCCGTTGCAACATGCACGGCCGCCGCCGGGCCTTCCCCTGCAGTTCGTTCGCGACCCCCGCCGATATCGATCGGGTATACTTGCCCTACCTCAGACCACGGCCTGGAGCCGCGGCCCGACAGGGCGCGCGGGGATGTCATGTCCTTTCCAGCCGAGCACGGCGACCGGGAGCCCCACTCCCTCTCGCCCGAACAACTCGAAGCATGGCGTCGGCGGTCGGCCCGCAACCGGGTCCGGTCCGTCGAGGCGCAGGCCCCCCGTGTGTTCATCCTGACGGTGGCAATCGTGTTGATCGTCTGGCTTGCCTTCATGCTGTCGACCGCGCTCTCGACCGTGGGCGGAAACCTGCCCGGCTTGACGGCTTCGGCCGCCGAGGCGGCGACGCCGCTCC
The DNA here is from genome assembly GCA_031413115.1 of Candidatus Eiseniibacteriota bacterium. Taxonomy (GTDB): domain Bacteria; phylum Eisenbacteria; class RBG-16-71-46; order RBG-16-71-46; family DASYSL01; genus JANPEF01. Next base: position 22,128 of record JANOEH010000059.1, read on the forward strand.
TGTGCGCCACGCCGCAGTGCGCGCCCGCCGCGATCCAGGACTACGAGTACTCCACTCCGGCGAACACGTGGGCCGTCGTCGGTGCGCGCTCCGCCTCGAGCCTGGCCGATCCGGACGTCTGCATCTTCGACGACGCGGGCATGACCCAGCCGCGCGCGTGCTCCTCGATCACCGACCAGGGCGGCGTCGACTTTGCCGTCGTCGATTACCACCACACCGCCGCCGGCACCGATTACGTGCGCGTCTCGCGCACGGGCGCCAGCGGCGACGTGTGCGCGACGCTCGACTGCGGCGCGACGACATTGGTCCTCAACGGCTCGGCCATCACGACCTCCTGGACGGGGAACAGCGTCGTGCGCTCGTTCAACCTGCCGGTCGGTTCGGGCCGCTACCGCGTGGGCGTCGTCGTCACCACCGGCACCGCCGACCTGGGGCTGGCCGTCTTCGACTCGGATGGGCAGGCCGGCTACGCGGCCGGCCGCAGCGGCGCCATCGCCGAGGCCGATGCGAACGGCGGGGGCCAGGGCGAGGGGATCTATTTCGCGTCGACGTCATCCGACACCCTGGGGTTGGTCGTGTGGTCGAACACGCCGGGGGGCACCGCGACCTATCGCATCGAGTTACGCTCGGTCGACGGGCTGACCGCGAACTCGACGCTCAACAAGGGTGGCGCCGCGCAGGCTGACTTCCTCTACGCGCCCACGGGCACGCGCGGCTGGTCGGTGCTGGGCCTCAAGCCGGGGACCGGCAACCCGCCGCCGGATGCCGACATCAAGATCTACACGCGGCCCGACTACATCACGCAGCTCGCGCGCTCGAGCGCCGAGAGCGGAATCGTCGACTTCATCGTCGCCAACTACGCGAACGTGGCCGAGGATACCGCGGCCGTGCTGATGATCTCGCTGGGCCCGATCGGCGGCTACAAGATCGAGTGGACCTACGGCATGCCCGAGCTGATCGCCGACACCGACACGCCGCTGGCGATGGGCTCGCACGTCGGCGTGGCATGGACGATGGGGATGGTGGCCGGCGTCGAGTACTTCTGGAAGTTCACGCCCAACCCGGGAACGAAGGGCGACGCGTCGATGTCGGTCTACGGGCCGCGCACGAGCGAGCCCGCGTTCACCTACGGCACGCGCGCCGACTCGCTCGCGGGCTCCGACATCTGGGGCGAGAGCGTGACCGGCTGGGCGGGTGAGAATGGCGTCGAGGAGTTCTCGATGACACCGCAGCTCACGGGCGAGCACCTGCTGTACGTCTACCAGAAGGGCTCGCAGAGCGTGACGGGAACGCTGCGCGTCGATGCGCCTTCGCTCGTGGGCGTGGGCGAGGGCGGCGGCCGCCTCGCCTTCGCGCGACCGCGGCCGTCGCCGTCGGGGGCGGGACAGAGTGTGCGCTTCAGCTTCGACATGCCCGTCGGCGGCGGCGCGACGCGCCTGGTGATCTACAACGCCGCGGGTCGCGCGGTGTGCACGCTGGTCGACGCGGCCTTGCCGGCCGGGCCGGCGGGCGTGACGTGGGACGGGCGGGGTGCCTCGGGTGCGGCAGCCGCGCCCGGGATGTACTTCGCGCGGCTCGAGCGCAGCGGGGTGGTGACGGAGGTCCGGCGGTTCGTGCGGCTGGATTGAGGCGGGCGCCGGGCTCGCTCGGTCAAGCTCTCGTCAAGCCCGCCGGCCCCTGAAAATCTCCGGAACCCTCCCCGGGAACCGTGGTATTACCCGGCAGGGAGCAGAACCAGGCAGCACCTCCAGAACCTCCATTCGGGCGACGCACAGCAGGGGGGCCTTCACCGGCCCCCTTTGCTGTTTCGGTGGTCCACGGGGTACCGAACGTGGCAGACTGCGCCCCATGTCGTTGACCCCGCGTCGTTTCGCCGCCCCCGTCCTCGCCCTCCTGACCGCCAGCGCTCTCCTTGCCCCGGGACTCCCATGGGGGCCGGGCGTCGCGGGCGCGGACATTGCCGGCCTCGCAGTCGACCGGGGGACTTTTTCGCCGAACGGCGACGGGCTCGTGGATTCGGTGACCGCGACGTGGATCACGTCCCTGCGAGGCGCCGACAGCATCTACGTCGCGATCTGGCCGGAACCCCGGGACACGCTGGTGCTGGCTCCAGTGCGCTCGTTCTCGTTCGGCCGCGGGGTGATCGCCCAGAGCTACCGCCTGACGTGGGATGGACGGAGCCAGGGCGGCCTGGTTGCGCCCGACTCGCTCTATCGGTTCCAGGTCCGCGAGTACAACGCCGCCGGCGACACCGTGCGCTCGAAGGCCGAGGTGACGACGTTCCTCGACACGACGCCGCCGCGCGATCCGTACTTCGACAAGGGCTACGACGGCCTGACCGTCACGGAGAAGGACCTGCTCCTCACCGGCTTCGCGCCCGAGGCCGAGAAGGTGTACCTGTACAAGGGCGGGATCCGTGTCGCCACGCTCCCCGTCGCGAGCCAGGAGGGCACCTTCGACTACGACGCGATTCTCGACGTGGGCGTCAACACGTTCGCGCTCCAGAGCATCGACCGCGGCCTCAATCTTTCGCCGCTCGTGCCGGCGGTCACGATCACCTACTCCAACACCGCGGACATCGGCTTCCTGCGCGTGACGCCATTCGAGTCGTCGCCCAACGCCGACGGCTTCCTCGACACGGTCAAGGTTCTGGTCGCGCTCGACGCGCCCACGACGCGGCTCCGCGTCGAGATCCGCGCGGCGAATCCGCCGCTCACCGGGATCCAGTTCGCGGACTCGGTGAACTCGATCGCGACCCTGTTCGACGGCCCGGCCGTTGCTGGCGACCACGAGTTCTACTGGTTCGGACGGGACAGTACCGGGACGGCCGTCGCCGACGGCAGCTGGTGGGCGTTCGCCCAGGCCGAGAGCGCGGGCGCGCTCGGGGAGCCGTTGCCCGGCCGGAAGGTGTTCACGCGCTTCGTGGTCGACAACACACCGCCGTCGGTGCCGGTCGTCGACCCGGGCACGATCACCGAGACGACGCGCAACTTCATCGTGCTGCAGGGCAACACGCCCGGCGCCGACTCCGTCTACGTCGCCCGCGGCGGCACGGTCGTGTCCCGCATCACCGGGCCGCGCTGGAGTACGACCCCGAACCTCGTGATCGGCGACAACTCGTTCACCTTTCGCGGCGTCGACCGGGCCGGGAATCGCTCGGCCTTCGGTTCCCCGTTCGTCGTCACCTACTCCGAGCCGATCGGCTTCAACGCGCCCGAGCGCTTCCGCGCCACCGACGTGTTCGACCTCAACCTGACGAAGACCGCGCGCGCCGTGCAGATCGACCTCTACGACCTGCGCGGCCGCCGCGTCCGCACGCTCCTGGTGAACCAGCTCAACCAGCGCTACGAATTGCCGTGGAACGTGAAGGACGACGCGGGCAACACGGTCGGCGACGGGCCGTACGTCGCGCGCGCGACCGTGACCTACGAGGACGGGACGACCAGCGTCACGACCGCCGCCGTGGTGGTGGCGAAATGATGCCGGGCGCGAAGCGCCCAGGGTTGTTGTTGATTGCCTTCTCGGCCTGCGGATTCGTTCTTGGCGTGGGCTCCGCCCACGGAGCTACCTCGGCCGCGTTCCCGTCGTCCGACGGCGGACCGCGGGCGATCGCGCTGGGCGGCCACATGGTGGTGATGACCGTCGACGATCTGGCGCTCGAGACGAACCCTGCGCGCCTGGCGTACGCGTCGAATACCGTGACCGCGCAGTACGATCGCTTGTCGCCCGACCTCGACTTCAACCGCGGACGCATCGGCGGGGCGTTCGCGCTGGGACCCAGTGCGGCCGATCCCGACCAGGGCTCGAAGCCGTACCGCATGGTCGTCGGCGCGTCGCTGGCGACGCAGCAGCTGACGCTGATCGAGGGCTCCGGCTACCGCGAAGCCACCTTCTCCGCCGGTGTGGCCTACGCGCCGATGGCGCTGGGCGCGGGCGGCATCACCGTGCGCTACCAGCGCGCCGACTCCGACGTCGCGGGCGCGAGCGCATCGGGCTTCGGCGTCGACGTGGGGATCTCCGTCGACCTGGCCGAGCACTGGGACGCCGCGCTGACCGTGACCGACGCCTTCGGGCGCACCACCTTCGAGAACTCGGGCGACGAGGATCGCCTGGCGCGCACCACGATCGGCATCGCCGCGGTGCGCCGCAAGTGGTGGCAGGCCGAGATCGACTACGTGTTCGAGCAGAGCACGACGTCCGCGGTGGCCGGCGGCGCCGAGTTCCACGTGGTTCCGGGCAGGCTCGACCTGCGCGTCGGCGTGTCGCAGGAGCTGCGTGAGCCGGCGCGGACGCTGATGTCGGCCGGCGCCGGCGTGGCGTTCAAGGCCTTCCACCTCGACTACGCCTATCGCTCCGATCCCGACGGGGCCTTCGACGTCCAGCACCGTGTCGCGCTGGGCGCCCGCTTCTGACCCTCCCCCCGAGGAGGCATCCGTGACGTTGCGTCCCGATGCGCTGTTCCACCCGATGTTCCTGAGCCCCCGCCGCGGTCTCGACGTCGATCCCTTCGAAGCCCTGCCCAGGAAGCGCACCGACACGCTCGACGCGCCGCGACGTCCCGTGCGCGATCGCTGGTTCCACATCGAGCACGTGCGCCTCGACATCGCGGTCGACGTGGCGAAGGGCACGATCGCGGGTACCGCCACGCTGACGATCCGGCCGATTGCCGCCGGGCTCGTCGCGATCGGTCTCGATGCGGCCGAGATGAAGATCGGCGCCGTGACGGTCGTGCGCGGCGCGCGGGCCGGCCGCCGGCTGCGCACTGCGTACGACGGCGAGATGCTCGCGGTGAAGCTCGATCGCGCCTACGGCCACGAGGAGACGGTGACGCTCTGCATCGCCTACAAGGCGAAGCCGCGGCGTGGCTTCTGGTTCGTGCGGCCCGACGCGGCCTATCCCGAGCGCCACGCACAGGGCTGGTCGCAGGGCCAGGCCGAGGACAGTCGCGGCTGGTTCCCGATCCACGACCATCCGAACGACAAGTTCACCAGCGAGATCGTGGTGACCGCGGCGAGCGACTTGCGCACGGTGGCGAACGGGCGCCTGGCGGCGAAGAAGCGCAGCGCCGACGGCGCCACGACGACGTGGCACTGGATTCAGGAGCGGCCGCACCCGGCGTACCTCGTGTCGCTGGTGGTCGCGCCGTATGTCGAGACGAAGTCGAAAGCAGGCAAGGTGCCGCTTCGCTTCTACGCGTTTGCGGGACAGGACCGCGCGGCGAAGCGCCTGTACGGCAAGACGGCCGACATGGTGAAGACCTTCGAGCGCCTGTTCGGGCCCTATCCGTGGCGCGAATACGCGCAGACCGTCGTCAGCGAGTTCACCTGGGGCGGCATGGAGAACACGGGCGCGACCACGTTGACCGAGAAGGCGTTGCTCGACGATCGCGCCGCGCTCGACGTGTCCTACGAGGGCCTGGTCTCGCACGAGCTGGCGCACCAGTGGTGGGGCGACCTGGTCACCTGCCGCGGCTGGCACCACAACTGGCTCAACGAGTCGTGGGCCACGTTCTGCGAGAACCTGTACGAGGAGAAGGCGCACGGATCCGAGGCCGCGCAGTGGGAGCGCGTGCAGAAGCGCGCGCAGTACCTCCTCCAGGATTTCGCCCAGTATCGCCGGCCGATCGTGTTCGACCGCTACGTGATCCCGATGGACCTGTTCGACCGCCATGCCTACGAGAAGGGCTCGCTCGTGCTGACCATGCTGCGCGACGAGCTGGGCGACGAGGTGTTCTTCCGCGCCGCACGCCGGCACCTGACGACCCACGCGTTCGGCTTCGCCGACACGCACGATTTCCGCCGTGCGTTCGAGGAAGAGAGCGCCCGCGACCTGGGCTGGTTCTTCGAGCAATGGGTGTACGCCGCCGGTTTCCCCGAGCTCGAGGTCCGCTGGCGCGCCGAGAAGCATGGCGGTCGCGCGACCGGGCGCGCGTTCGTGACTGTGCGCCAGGCGCAGAGCACGCGCCAGGCCGGCCACGAGACGACGCCGCTGTTCCGCTTCGGGCTCGACGTGGTCGTGTGGAGCGGCGCCTCCGCGACCGGCCGGGGTCGCGGCCGTCGCCACAGGCTGGATGTGACGAAACGCGAGGAGACGTTCGTTCTCGACGGGCCGGGCGGCGCGCCGTCGCGCATCGCCGTCGATCCGGACTTCCGGCTTCTCTGCGCGCTCGACCTGGCGCAGGACGTGTCCGCGTGGCGCAACGCGCTGGCGCACGATCCCTCGCCGGCCGAGCGCATGCGCGCCGCCCGCACGCTCGGCACGCTGCGCGGTGCGGCGACCGACCGCGCAACGGGCGCGGCGCTGGAGAAGACGCTCGAGCGCGACGCCTCCGCGCCGGTGCGCATGGCGGCGGCGATCGCGCTGGGCGAACGGGCTTCCGGGCGACGTGGAGCCGTGTTGGCACGGACTGTGCGCTCGCTCGCCGCCGCACTGGCGAAGAACCGCGACCCGCACGCGCGCCGCGCCGCGGCATTCGCGCTGGGCCTGTGCGGCATAGCGGGCGAGGCGGCGCTGCTGGCGGCGTGCGCGCCCGGCAAGGGCGGCGATCGCTCGTACCTGGTGCAGGCCACCGCGCTCAAGGCGCTGGCGCACCTGAAGTCGCCGCGCCTGCTCGCAGCCTGCACCGCCGCGATGGAGTCGCGCGGCTGGCGCGACCTCGTGCCCATGGCGGCGCTCGACGCGCTGGCGATGGCCCCGGTGCCCGGCGCGTTCGACCTCGCGTACACGCACGTGCGCTACGGCGAGACGCAGGAGGTGCGCGAAGCCGCGGTGCGGTTGCTCGGCGCGCTGGCGAAGGACAAGCGCGTGAAGGCGTTGCGTCGCGAGCAGGCCCGGCACGTCGCGCCCACGCTGGCCGAGCTGATGGCCGATCCGTCCGTGTTCGTCCAGCTGGCGGCGACACAGGGCGCGGGCAAGCTGGGCGACAAGTCGCTGGTGCCGGCGCTGCGCAGCGTGCAGCGCGATGCGGCGTGGGATCACCTGGTGCGCACGGCGGGCAAGTCGATCAAGGCCCTGACGAAGAAAGCGGGAGCGTGAAGACGTACCACGACCTGGTGAACGAGGCGCGTCCGCGCGTCCGTGAGGTGACCGTCGAGGACGTGATGCAGCAGCAGGTGAAGGACGACGGGACCGTCTACGTCGACGTCCGCGAAGACCGCGAGTGGGTCGCCGGCCGCATGCCCGGGGCGGTGCACATCGGTCGCGGCGTGCTCGAGTTGACGGTGCAGCAGGTGCTGCCCGAGAGGTCGACGCCGCTCGTCCTCTACTGCGCGGGTGGCAACCGCTCGGTGCTGGCGGCCGACGTGCTGCAGGCCATGGGCTACACGAACGTCGCGTCGATGAGCGGCGGCATGCGTGCCTGGATGCAGGCCGGCGGCGACGTGGAGAAGGGGCAGGCGTGAGCGCCGCGCGCACCGGGGGGCGGCTCAAGCTCGAGCGCCCGCTCGTGTACCTCGACCTCGAGACCACGGGCGTCGATCCGCGCAACGACCGGATCGTCGAAGTCTCGCTGATGAAGGTCTTCCCGCCGGGGCCCGACGGCACGTCGCCCGAGCCGGTGGTCAAGACGCGGCGCGTGAACCCCGGCATGCCGGTCCCGCCCGGCGCCACCGCCATCCACCACATCACCGACGCCGACGTCGCCGACGAGCCGCGCTTCGAGAAGCTGGCGAAGTCGCTGTTCGAGCTGTGCAGCGACTGTGACTTCGCCGGCTTCGGCGTGCGTCGCTTCGACCTGCCCCTGCTCGCCGCCGAGTTCCGCCGGGCCAGCCTGACGTTCGAGTACCAGGGCCGCCACGTCATCGACGGCAAGGACATCTTTCACCTCAAGGAGCCGCGCACGCTCACCGCCGCGTACGCGCTGTACTGCGGTGGCGAGCTGCAGTCGGCGCACTCGGCCGAGGCCGACATGCTGGCCTCGCGCGACGTCATCCTGGGCCAGCTCGATCGCTACGACGACCTGCCGGGCGACGTCGAGTCGCTGGCGAAGGTGGGCGCCCCCGAGGCCGATCCGGACGCCGTCGATTCCGAGGGCAAGCTCAAGTGGATCGACGGCGAGGCCTGCCTCAACTTCGGCAAGGGCAAGGGCAAGTCGCTGCGCGAGCTGACCGCGACCGAGGACGGCCGCGGGCTCCTGCGCTGGATCGTGGGCAAGGACTTCAGCGCCGAGGTGAAGTCGATCGTGCGCGCCGCGCTGGATGGAAGGTTTCCGCTGCGGGAGGCGCGCGCGGGAAGCGAGCCATGAGTTTTCGACCGCGCTTCACGATGACGAACGGTCTCGTGCGGGATCTGGGCAAGATCGAGGCCGCCAAGGCGGTCATCGCGCTCCTGCCGCTTCCACCGGACGGAAGCATTCTCCTGCGCCGTCGAGCGATGGAACAAAGCACGCTCAACTCGACCCAGATCGAAGGAAACCCGCTTCGACTCGAGGAGCTTCGAGCGGCGGTGGGGAGCGATCGAACTGGAACTTCTGCCGAGCAGGAAGTGCGCAACTACTGGCGCGCGCTCGACCTCGTCGACCTGCGCTCGGAGTCCGGCGATCCCCTCTCGGAGCCCTTCATCCAGGAGTTGCACAGCGTCGTGATCGTTCGCGGGCCGGGCCGAAGGGGTCTGCGGAGTGACTACCGCACCGCTGAGTGTCCGGTCGTCGACTCGGGGAGCAAGGCCATCGTCTACGGCCCTCCGGAACCCCGAGATGTTCCGGTCCTGATGCAGGAGCTGGTCGAGTGGCTTGCCTCGGAGGATGGAGCCGGGCTCTCGACACCGCTTCGCGCGGGGCTGCTCGCACACCGATTCCTGTCGATTCACCCTTTCGGCGACGGAAATGGCCGGACAGCCCGATTGCTCGCCACGGCGGAGATGTGGCGCGAGAGCTATCGGATGAAGGGCTTTCTCTCCTTCGACGAACACTTCAATCGCCATCGGGCCACGTACTATGCGGCGATCCAGATGGGCCTTCCCGTCAACTACTACGACGGGAGGAACGACCCGGATCACACGCAGTGGCTGGAGTATTTCCTCGGTGTCGTCGCGGGAGCTGCCGACGCGCTCATCGACAACGCGGCGAAGATGCACCGCGCCCTGGGTCGTGAGGCGAGCCCGTGGGACGGCCTCAACAGGCGCCAACAGCAGGTGCTGACCCGCTTGCTGCTCAAGGTTCGATCGAAACAGCCCGAGTGGGCGGAGGTTCGTCCGGCGGACATCGCTGATTGGTTCGGGGTCTCGGCCGCCACCGCCCGAGATTGGCTCAAGGAGTGGGCCGGAATCGGATTCGTCGAGCCTGTGGTCTCGGGGCAAGGGGAGCGAATACGACGCTACGTGCTGGCCAGGAGCTGGCACGACCTGCTGGAGGCTGGTGGTGACGCCGGATCGGAATAGCGATCGGAATAGCGCCCTGATTTCTGGGTGAAGATTCCCAGGAGCAGGTTAACCCCTTGGGATCGTGTGGGCGGCCGCCCGGTTAGCGATGGTCGCAGTGGGGAATAGCACGAACTAGCTTCACTTTGGTTCACGACTTCGATTCACGAAAGTCTCTGCGGAGGGACGCCATGAAGCCCGATCCCGAGGTCTCACCGCTCGCGAACGAAGCGCCGCTGCGCTGGATGCGCCGCCTGCGCGTCGTGCCGAAAGACGGCCTCGGTGTGGGCCGCCGCGCGGTGCTGGTCGCGGTGATCACCTGGGTGCCGATCATGGCGTGGGCCTTCTTGACCGGGCGACTGCCCGCGGCGGAGGGCAGTGAGTCGGTTCTCCGCCACTTCGGTGTCCATGTGCGCTGCCTGCTGGCGATTCCGCTGCTCATCGCCGGCGAGGCGATGCTGCATCGCATCCTCGGAATGATCAAGAGCCGCATCGACGCGGCCGGCCTGGTGCCCGACGATCGCCGCCCCGCGTTCGCCGCCGGGAACGACTCGATCCGGCGCCTGGGCGAGCGAACCCTGCCCTGGATCGTCATCCTCGGCATCGTCGTCGCCACGACGTTCGTGCGCGGGCTCGACCTGTCGGACGACGCGATCGCGTGGGCGCTGGACAGCGACGGAACGCTGGGCTTCGGCGGGTGGTGGTTCATCCACGTCGTGCGCTCGCTCTACTTCGGGCTTGCACTCGCCTGGCTGTGGCGGCTGGGGCTGGTGACCCTCTGGTTCTCGAAGCTCGCGCGCGTGGGCCTCTCGCTCGTGCCCACCCACCCCGACAGGATGGGCGGGATGTCGATGGTGCAGACGATGCCGGCAGCGTTCACGCCGTTCACGCTCGCGGCGTCGTCCGTGCTTGCCGCGGCGTGGGCGCACCAGATCCTCTCGCACGGCGCACACCTCAAGGACTTCGCGTACGAGGCGCTCACCTTCACCATCGTGTGGTGCCTGCTCCTGCTCCTGCCGCTGCTCGTGCTGACGCCGGTCCTGATGAAGGCGCGCCGCGCCGCGATCCCGGCCTATGGTGCGCTCGTGGGCCTGCAGGGACGGCTTACGCACAAGCGCTGGATCGAGCACGAACCCGTCGGCGACGAGCCGATCCTCTCGGCGTCGGAGATCGGGCCCATCGCGGACGCGGCGACGATGTACGACGCGGTGCTCGCCATGCAGGCGGTGCCGATCGGGAAGAAGACGCTGATGGGCGTGCTGGCGCCGATCGCGGTGCCGTTCCTGCTCGTGACGACGCTCGAGATCCCGCTGTCGCAGCTGCTGCAGCAGGTGCTCAAGATCCTGATGTAGCTCCTGGCGAAGCCCACTCCTGAAAGCCTGATGGAACGGGATCAGTTTGGCCAAGATTATCGACCTGATCGAAGTCTCGTAACTCGGCTAACTTGCCAATGACTCCCACATCATGCGGCGGATTCTCCCCGGGGAGGAGTGGCGGACTGCTTGACCATTCCTTGCGCCACTCGATCCGCCACGAAGCACGCCACGCCCGTCGCCAAGCCCACGTAGATCGCCTCGACGCCCAGCCACGGCCCGCCGGTCGCCTTCGACAGCGCGAGCCACGTGCCGCCCACCGTCGCCGCACCGACGAGCGCGGCCAGCGCGAAGGAAGGGCGCATGCGCCAGCGCGGGAACAGCGCGGTCAGCGTGGGCACCAGGAGCGCGGGCGTGATCACCGAGCCGAAGTCCTTCCACACGTCGATCACGCTCGTGTACATGAGCGCCACGCCGATCGACAAGGCCGCGGTGACGAACAGGCCCACGCGCGTCGCTCTGGGCACGATCGTCTCCTCGTCGCCGCCGACGAGGCGCCACCACAGGTCGCGCCCCAGCGTGACCGCGGCCACGAAGGCGTAGGAGTCCACCGTCGACATCACCGTGGCCAGCATGCCGAGCATGAACAGCCCGAGAGCGATCGACGGCAGCACCGCGTTCGCCAGCGCGGGGTAGGCCTGGACCGGGTCGGCCAGGGCGGGCAGCGCGGCACGTGCGTACAGGCCCACCGTCGTCGTCATGAAGTCGAACAGCATCCAGAAGCCGATCGAGACGAGGATGCCGTTGCGCGCCACGGCCGGCGACTTCGCGGCGTAGCAGCGCTGGTAGAACGCGGGCTCGACCAGCGTGGTCATTGCCAGCACGTACCACACGAACACCGCCTGCGGGCCTGCGCCGCCGTCCCACGTCCAGTGGCTCGCGGGCAGGTTTGCGCGCAGGTACGACAGCCCGCCGTATCGGGCAATGAGGTACGGCAGGATCACGGCAAAGCCGCCGAACATGAGCACGAACTGGATTCGCTCGGTGATCACGATCGAGCGCAGCCCACCGCGGAACAGGTACATGACCGACAGCGCGGTGCCGAGCACGGCGCCCAGCCACAGCGGCCAGCCGAAGGCGAGCGACAGCAGGGTGCCGAGGATGAGCACGTAGCCGACGGGTGCGGTGGCGACGAAGACCAGCAACGCGCCGATCGCGCCGACCTTCTTCCCGTACGCGCCGTAGAGCTGGTCGGGCAGCGTGTAGACGGCGCTCTTCTGTGCGCGATGGGCGAGGAAGAGCGCGAACACGGCGGCCCACAGGTAGTACGGCACGCCGAACACGAGCCAGTTCGACACGCCGTAGCGATAGCTGTACTCGCCGACGCCGAGGATACCTCCGTACCACGTGGACACGAGCGTGGCGACGAACCCCGGCAGCGTCACCGCCCGCGAGGCGACGAGGTACTCGCGCACGTCGTGCCGCTTCGGCCCGAAGATGCGGGCCGTGACGTAGACGAGGAACAGCACGTACAGGCCGAGCAGGATGTAGTCGCCGCCGCGGGGAGCCATGAGGGGGTTCACGGCGGGCAGGATAGCAGCCGAACGTGGGGGTGGGGCGGGGCATCGGCGGCTGGTACAGTGCGGGCATGGACATCGCTCCGCTCCTGCACCGCACGCTGACCGACGTCACCTGGGTCGCCTTCGACACCGAGGCGACGGGGTACTCGAACGTCAGTGCGCGGCTGGTCGAGATCGCCGGCGCGAAGTTCCACTTCACCCCGGGCGCGGCTCCTGCGCCGACCGAGGCCGCGCCGCATCCGCTCGCGGCGATCGACGAGTTCGGCACGTTCCAGGAGCTGGTGAACCCGGGTGTCCCCATGCCGCCCGAGGTCATCCCCATCCACGGACTCGACGACGCGGCCGTGAAGGACGCCGCGCCGCCGCTTGCCGTGCTCGAGCGTTTCTTCGCCTTCTGCGACGACGCGGTCCTGCTCGCTCACTACGTGCCGTTCGACCTGGGTGCGATGGCGTTCGCGCGGGCGCGCGAGGGGAAGGGCGTGCCGCGGTTGGCCGCGCTCGACACCTCGATCCTGCCCAAGCGCCTGTTCCCCGGCGCGAAGAACTACTCGCTCGAGACGCTGGTCAAGTTCCTCGCGCTACCGCCGACCGATGCGCACCGCGCTCTGCCCGATGCGTTCGCGACCCGCGACCTGCTGCGCCGCTGCGTTGCCGCGATGGGCGACCCGGCCGTGCTCACCGTGGCCGACCTCGTCAAGCTGGCCGGGCCGCTGCTCACGTTCGAACAGTTTTCGGAGATCCCGTTCGCGCTGCCGCCGGAGCTCTCGATCGTCGACGACGCGATCACACGCCACGTCGACCTGATGGTCGAGTATCGCGGCGGCACCAAGGGCGGCGTGCCGCGGCGGGTGACTCCATCGCACCTGTTCGCCAAGGATGGGGGACTGTTCCTCGAAGGGTACTGCCACCTGGACCAGGCGCCCAAGTCGTTTCGCATCGATCGCATCGCCAGCGCGGTCGAGATCGTGGCTGCCGCCGACGAACCGGTGCTGCGCAACCGTGGCAACGGGCACTGGGTGAAGGAGCCGCGCGAGGCGACGTAGAACCCCGCGCGGCCCGGCCTGCCTGCCGCGCTAGCGCAGCGCGATCACCCGGTTCTGCATCGTGACGCCCTCGCCCGTGAGCCGGGCGAAGTACACCCCGGTGGGCGCCAGTGTGCCCTCGTCCGTCCGTCCGTTCCACGTCAGCGTCTGCGCGCCCGCTTCCTTCCGGCCGCTCCACACCGCAGCGACCTTCCGGCCGTTCACGTCGTAGATCGCCAGGTCGACGTCCATGGAGCGCGCGAGCGCGAAGCTCATCGCCGCGCCGGCGCGGGCCGGATTGGGCACGACCTGCATCGCGCCGAGCAACGCTTCGCCGCCCGGCGGCACGGTGACGGCGCTCGAGGACGAGAGAGGCACGGGCTCGAATCCGAATACCGAAACGTCGAACGGGCCGGTGTGCGCGTTGACGACGAAACCCTGCAGGTTGACGTTGTCGGGGTCGGCCCCGCCCACGACGACGACGCCGAAGCCCTGGAACTCGGCGGTGGGCATGCCGCCGCGGGCGTCGAACAGGTTCTCGATGCTGATCGAGGACTTGCGGGCGAAATCGTTGAGCTGGAAGCTGCACGGGGCACAGACGTCCTGCCCGGTTCCGCTGAGGGCGGGGTGGCCTTCGTCGTCGTAGAGATAGAGATCCACGTTTGCTCCACCGGTCCCGATCACGGTTCCGATCCCGCCCACATAGTTGGCGAAGATGCTCGTGTCGAAGGTGAACTGGGTGTCGCTGACGCGGCCGCTCTTCTCGAGGATGTGCGGCAGCACGAAGGCCTTCGCGCCGCCGGACGCGGACGCGCCGTCGCAGCGGTTGCCGAGGGGCTGCGGGCCCATTGGCGCGGTCGAGAGATCGAACGGGCCTGTGTGCGAGTTGACCACGAACCCCTGGACCGCGACGTTGTCGGGATCCGCGCCGCCGATGACCAGGATGCCGAAGCCGGTCTTGACCACCGTGTCGAAGGCACCGCTGTTGGTGATCAGATCGTCGATGCTGATGCTGGCCTTGCGCACGGCGCTGTCGAGCGGGTACGAGCACGGCGCGCAGACGACGCTGCCGTTGTTCGACATCGGGTTGCCCGCATCGTCGTAAAGGTACAAGTCGACGGTCGCTCCGCCCGATCCGGTCACGGTGCCGATCCCGCCGACGTAGTCGGCGAAGATGCTCGTGTCGAAGGTGAACTGGGTGTCGGTGACTCTCCCCGAGCGCTCGAGCACGTGGGGGATGACCATGACCCTCGCCTCGACCGCGGGGACGGCGAGTCCGGCGAACGCCAGGGCAACGGCCAGGGCGGGGAGTGGGCGTGGCGTGCGGCGCGGCCGTGTGACTTGGAGCATGGAACAAGTCATGAGAGGCGATCCTCCGGCAGGTCGAACGACGGATTCCAGACAGTGCAGCGGGCGCGGAGTCTAGCACCGGCACCGACCCTTCCCAAGCGCAGACTCCTCAGTCCGGCCCTCGGCGCGCAGTCCCCGCCTACGGCAGTCGCACGAGCTTTGCCCGATCCGACTCCACGCCGGCGCGCAGCTGCACGAAGTAGATGCCGGCGGCCGTGCTCCGGCCCGCGTCATCGCGACCATCCCACACGACGGACGCTGCGCCGGCGGGCTGCACGCCTCCGAGCAGGCGGCGCACGCGCGCGCCGCGCACGTCGTGCACGTCGAGCGAGACCGCACCCGGTCGCGGTAGCGTGAAGGCGATGCGGATCGCGCCGCCCTGCGTGGTTGCTGAGGACGGATTCGGCGTTGCGGCCTCCAGGCGCGCCACGCCGACCGCCTCGCGCGAGTCCTCCACATCGACGACCACACCGTTCGACCAGACATCGATGTCGCCGCTCGCGTGGGCCTCGGGAGCAACCCAGCGCGATCGCTGGAAAAACGGCGAGTTCGAGACGAGGCGGCCGCGGACGTGATAGCCGCGGCCAGGCCACGGCAGCGTGATCGTCGGGAAGAGTTCGTTCGGAAAACCGGGAGTGCCCGAATCGACGAAGCCCGTGATGTTCGTCGGCACGCCGGTGAACGGAGTGTTCTGCGTCTGCCGCTCGATGCGCACGGCCACCCTGGCCCGTCCGGCAGGGCTGCGGAGGATCATCCCTCCCGACAGCAGGCTCGGGGAGTCGAGGCGTGTGGGGTGGAAGCGGCGTGGCGACCCCACGGCATCCTCGAGCAGGCGGAGGCGGTTCGACAGCCCGCCTCCCGGTCCTGCCGGGGTGAAGAGGCATGTGCGTCCGGTCGCTCCCGGCGCTCCGACGACGAGGTCGGCGAGACCGTCGAGATCAAGATCGGCGAGCGGGGCGAACGCCGCCCCGAGTTCGGCGCCGGTGATGTGGAGCTCCACGTTCCAGGCCGGGGTGGGCGACGGGCCATTGACCCCGCCCCGGTAGACGAGGAATCGTCCCTCATCCATGTTTCCGTTGTCCCATCCGGGCTCGCCGATTGCGAGATCTGCGATGCCGTCCCCGGTCATGTCGCCACCGCCGGTGAGCGCCCGGCCGAAGCGGCCGCCGGCCTGGGTGCCCGCCTTGCTCCAGATCGCGGCGTTCGTCTGCGAGCGCCCCAGCGTGCCGGCATGGACGTAGACGCGACCGGTCGTCCCTTCGTCAGGAGCGCCGACGCCGAGGTCGCACACACCGTCCCCGTTCACGTCACCAACGGACGCGACCGCGCTGCCGTACGACGGGCTCGGCGGATTGCCCTGGAGCGCGAGACCGGGCACAGCGGGCACGCCGCCGGGGCCACCGTAGTAGACCTCGACCTTGCCGTTGGCCGGGGTCGGCGCATCGCTCGGCGTCGACGAGCCGATGACGACGTCCGAGTATCCATCGGCGTCGAGGTCGCCGAAGGCGATGCTGGCGCCCAGGCCCTGCAGCACGGCCGTCCCCTCGACCGACCAACCCGGGGCCAGCGGTGCGGCCGCGCCGCCGTAGCAGAGCCACACCTTGCCGCAACCCGCCCGGCCCGGGCCGCTCCAGCGTGAACTCGCGATCAGGTAGTCGTGATAGCCGTCGCCGTTCACGTCGCCACGCCCGGCGAGCGCGGTGCCGACCCACGCGAACGCCTGGTCGCCTATGAGCGCGGGCGTACCGTTGTTCTGCACGCCCGCGGCGCCCAGGTAGAGCGCGACGTATCCCGCCTCGGAACCGGCCGCGGTCGGAAACAGCGGCAGGGACACGAGCAGGTCCGAGAAGCCGTCGCGATTGACGTCGCCCGCATCGACGACGCACGTGCCGAGCGCGGTGTTGGACCCCGCGTAGAAGCCGCGCTCGGCGACCGGATTGGCGCCGCCCTTTCTCCCGCGATGGAACTCGAACGCGCCCCGGCCAGTCAGGTGAGGCGAACCGATGACGAGCTGGGGGAAGCTCCCGCTGTCGTGTTGCGGCAGGATGGCGAGCGAAGACCCGGCGCGCGAGCCTACCTCGTTGGCGTCCCTCGGCCATCCCGTGGCGAAGGACCACGGGCGGGGGTTGAGCGTGATCAGGGAGGCGCTCCCGAACTGCGCCGCACTGAGTCCGCCGCCGAGCGGATCCCCGATCAGGATCTCCGAGAAGCCGTCACCGTTCACGTCGCCCGATGCGGCGACGGACGAGCCGAAGGTCTTCGAGAGCTCCGGATCCCCCGCGATCACGCCCAGAGTGAAGCCCCCGTCCGGGTCACCCCGGAATACGTGGACGCGACCCGGGCCCCCCGGTGGCAGGAAGTCCGGGACCCCGACCGCGACGTCCGAGTAGCCGTCGGCATCGAGATCGCCCACCATGGCCACGCTCGCTCCCGCCCGGCAACCGGGCGCGCCTCCACCGATCATGAACTGGCTCGAGTAAAGGCCCGAGGGTCCGCCGAACCAGAGGTCCGCGCGACCGCCCTGCACGACCCCGTCGTCGTAGCCCGGCTGTCCGATGATCACGTCGGCGTAGCCGTCTCCCGTGTAGTCACCTGCCGTCGCGACGGAAGTGCCGCAGCGGGCCTCGCTCCGGGTGCCGACGAGAATCGTGTCCGCGACCGCGAGCACGCCGCCGGCCGATCCGAAGAACAGCCACGCCGCGCCGTTGTTCGTCAGCCCACCGCTGCTGCGGTACGGTGCACCAATCAGGATGTCGTCGAACCCATCCGCATTGACGTCGCCGGCCGTCGCCACACCAAGGCCGAAGCCGGCATTTCCCTGGTCGCCCAGCAGCGTGCGCGCGGGGGTGGGAGCAAGCCCGGCCGTGCCGCCCAGGTGAACATAGACCGCTCCGCGATTGGCCAGAACCCCGTCCGAGTAGCCGGATGCGCCGATGATCGCGTCGGAGTAGCCATCTCCATTGACGTCGCCGGCGGTCGCCACCCGACCGTAGAAGCGGATGGCAGCGGGAGACGGACCGGTCAGCTCGTACGTGGGCGTGGCGGGCAATCCCGAGGGACTCCCGTGAAAGACGGCGACCTTGCCGGAGGCCACCAGGTTCGGCGCGGTCCAGGTCTGAACACCGATCAGGACGTCGAAGTATCCATCGGCGTTGACGTCCCCGGCCGACGCGATCGAGCCGCCGGCGCCGGCCTCCTGCTGATTTGCGCGCCAGGTCCAGGCGGGTACCAGCGAGAGGCCCTGCGCCGAGCCCAGGTAGAGGAAGACGCGCCCCTCGTCGGGGAATGCAATGGAATCGTTCTGGGCGCTGACCAGGACGTCGCCAAACCCGTCGCCGTTGACATCGCCGGCAGGAACGACGTTCCCACCGTATTGCGAGACGAAACGTGGGCCGACCGTCGTCCAGGCCGTGGCGAAGACACTGACGTCAGCGTTGATCCGGGGGTCCGGGGTCGGAGCGAGCGGCGTGCCGGTTCCGAGCAGCGTGACGATGGCGAGGACGCTTCGGATGTCGATGGCCCCTCCTGAGTTGGTGCGACGCCAAGTCGGTCGCTCGGTGAAAGCAACGTCGTGCAACGGGCGGCAAGTGTAGCATTCCCTTCAATCAGGCCGAAGTGCGGTCTTTTCAGCATCTTGACCCGCATCCGGGCCGGGTGCGTTGCCCCGTGCGGAGCGCGGATGCTAGGCTCCCTGTCACGACAGCGACGGCGGCACCGCGACGGCACTCCCGAGGCCGGCGCGGGTTTTCGTGTTTCGAGGCGCAATGCAAGGACCGACCGCGGAGGCGGAATGACCCAACAGACGGCGACACCCGACGATCTCCAGGCGGTCGAGAAACTGCGCGACGCCCACGACAAGATCCAGCGCGAACTCGGGAAGGCGATCGTCGGCCAGGCCGCGGTGGTGGAAGGGCTCCTCACCGCGCTGTTCGCCAACGGCCACGTGCTGCTCGTCGGCGTGCCGGGGCTCGCCAAGACGCTGCTCATCCGCAGCCTCGCCCGCACGCTCGACCTGTCGTTCTCGCGCATCCAGTTCACGCCGGACCTGATGCCCAGCGACATCACCGGCACCGAGGTGCTCGAGGAGTCGGGCGGGCATCGCGTCTTCAAGTTCATCAAGGGGCCGATCTTCGCCAACGTGGTGCTGGCCGACGAGATCAACCGCACGCCGCCCAAGACGCAGGCCGCGCTGCTGCAGGCGATGCAGGAGAAGGAAGTCACCGCCGGCGGCCAGACCCATCACCTGCAGCTGCCGTTCTTCGTGCTGGCGACGCAGAATCCGATCGAGCTCGAGGGCACGTACCCACTGCCCGAGGCGCAGCTCGACCGCTTCATGTTCAACGTGCCGGTCGGCTACCCGTCGCAGGTCGAGGAGGAAAAGATCGTCGCCATGACGACCGGCGCGCCGCAGCCCGAGCTGGTGCCGCAGTTGAACGCCGCCGAGATCAGCGCGCTGCAGGGGCTCGTCCGCCGCGTGCCGGTCGCCGAGCACGTCGTGCGCTACGCGGTGAAGCTGGCGCGCGCCACGCGGCCCGAGGCCGAGGCGCCCGCGTTCGTGCAGAACTGGGTGACGTGGGGCGCCGGGCCGCGCGCCTCGCAGTACCTCGTGCTGGGTGCCAAGACGCGCGCGGTGCTGGCCGGCCGCTTCGCGCCGGGCATCGACGACGTGCGCGCCGTCGCGTCGATGGTGCTGCGCCATCGCATCGTCACCAATTTCACCGCCGAGGCCGAGGGCGTGAAGCCCGACCGCATCGTCGCCGACCTGCTGGCACACGTGCCGGCCGAGGTCGGCTAGGCCGCGCGTGGCCGCTCCCACGGCAGGCGCGCGCGACGGGCTCGACCCGCGGATCGTCTCGCGGCTCGGTCGCCTCGACCTGGTCGCCAGGCTGGTCGTCGAGGGCTTCATCTCGGGCCTGCACAAGAGCCCGTTCCACGGGTTCTCGGTCGAGTTCGTCGAGCACCGCCAGTACATGCCGGGCGACCCGCTGCGCTCGATCGACTGGAAGGTGCTGGCCAAGTCCGACCGCGTCTACGTCAAGCAGTACGAGGACGAGACGAACCTGCGCGCGCACCTGGTCGTCGATCACTCCGCGTCGATGAACTTCACCTCGACGCCCGGCGGCGTGACCAAGCTCGAGTATGCGCGCACGCTCGCCGCGGCGCTGACCTACCTGATGCTCGGCCAGCAGGACGCGGTCGGGCTCCTCACCTTCGCCGAGAAGATCGAGACCTACATCCCGGCGCGCGCCAAGCGCTCGCACCTCGAGGTGGTGCTCGCCGAGCTGGCGCGCCTGGCGCCCGGCGGCAGGACGGCGCTCGCCGAGTCGTTGCACCATCTCGCCGAGCGCATTCGCAGCCGCGGGCTGGTGCTGCTGTTCTCGGACCTGATGGCGCCGCCCGATGCGGTGCTGTCGGGCCTCGCGCACTTCCGGCACCGCCAGCACGAGGTCATCGTCTTCCACATCCTCGACCCGGCGGAGCGCTCGTTCGACTTCAGCGAGCCCGGCACGTTCGTCGACCAGGAGACCGGCGAGGAAGTGGCGCTCGAGCCGTGGGAGGTGCGCGGGCAATACAAGGACCGCATGCAGGCCTGGATCGAGCGCTACAAGACCGAGTGCCGCCGCGCCCGCATCGACTACGTGACGCTCGACACGGCCACGCCCTACGACGAGGCGCTGTTCGCCTACCTGGAGAAGCGTCGCCGCCTGCACTAGGCGGGCGCCCGGGCCGATGACCTTCCTCAATCCCCTCTACCTGTTCGGGCTCTTCGCGGCCGGCATTCCCGTCGTCATCCACCTGCTGACGCGGCGGCGGCCCAAGCGCATCCCGTTCTCCTCGGTCGAGTTCCTGCGCGAGGTGAACGTGGCGCAGCTGCGACGCTTCCGCCTGCGCGAGTTCCTGCTGCTGGCGCTGCGCACGCTCGCCATCGCGCTGCTGGCGCTGGCCCTGTCCAAGCCGGCGCTCAAGGGCGCGGTCGGCCCGGGTGCGGGGCAGGCCAACTCGAGCGTCGTGCTGCTGATCGACCGCTCCGCCTCCATGAGCGCGACCGAGGGCAAGGAGTCGCTGGCCGCCCGCGCGCAGGCGCGGGCGCGCGCGGTGCTCGCCTCGCTCGACAATGGCGACGAGGTGCAGGTGATCGCCTTCGACGCCGAGCCCGCGGCCCTGTTCCCGCAGCCGTCGCCCGACCTGGCGCGGGCGGTCGCGGCGGTCGCGTCGATCGAGCCGCGTCCGTTCACCACCGACCTCGACGCGGCCGTGGCCCGCGGGCTCGCCGTGCTGCGCCAGAGCGCGCGCGTCAACAAGGAGCTGTACGTGATCTCGGACCTGCAGCGCGCGGGCTTACCCGGCGCAGCCGGCCAGCCTGGGGCAAACCCCACAGCATCCGTCGGGACGACGGTCGCGGCCGACTCGGGCGCCACGCTCGGCGCAGCGCCGTCGGGCCTGCGCTTCTACGTGTTGCCCCTGGCGGGGGCGTTACGCCCCGAGAACCTGGCGGTCACGGGTGCGCGCCTCCGCGGCGCCTCCGGCGCCGCGTCGGGATATGTGCAGGCGCAGGCCGGCCCGGCCGCGGGGCTCGACGACGGGGCGGCGGTCGACGTGACCGTGCAATCGTTCGGCGGCGTGGGCGGAACGGGCGGCGAGGTCGCCGTCGGCGTGCGCGACGCGGGCCCCGGCGCGCGCGAGCTGGGCCGCGCATTCGTGCCGCTGGGCGCGGGTGAGGGGCGAGCGCTCGTGCCGCTGTCGAGGCGCCCCACGGGCGGCGGCGAGGCGTTCCTGCCGGAGGATGCGCTCGAGCTCGACAACCATCGCTGGTTCGCGGGCGGCCCGGGCGGCCGTACGCGCCTGGGGCTGGTCGAGGGCGGCAGCCGCGGCGATTCGCCGCTGGCGCTCGCCCTGGCCGCCGGGCAGGAAGCCGGTCGCGTCGACGTCGTGCGGCTGGAGAGCGGCGCGCTGACGCCCGGCGCACTGGCCGGCTTCGACGCGCTGGTGCTCGACGACGTCGCGGAACTCGGCGAAAACGCGATGGCCGCGGTCGTCGACCACGCGCGCGGCGGTGGGGGCGTTGCGGTCGTGCTGGGCCCGCGGGCGCGCCCGGCGTTCTACGGCGCGAGGCTGTTCCCGGCACTGGGCGGTCTGCGCATGGGCGATGCGCCGCGCACCGCAGGCAGCGGCGCGTGGACCCTGCGTCTGGCCGCGCCCGGGCACCCCGCGCTCGAGGGTTTCGCGGGCCGCTCGGGCGATCCGATCTCGCAGGCCGCGTTCCGCCAGGCGTGGCCGCTCCTGCCCGGCCCGTCGACGCGCGTGCTGGCGCGCTTCGCGCCCGACCTGCCCGCGCTGGTCGAGGACGGTCGCCTGCTCGTGTTCGCCAGCGACGTCGAAGGCGCGTGGAACGACTTCCCGACCCGCGGCGCCTTCCTGCCGCTGTGGATCCAGTCGCTCGCCGCGCTGGCGCAGGGTGCGGGTAGCGACGACCTGCGCCCGGGCCAGCGCTTCACGGCCGCCGTCCCCGTGGGCGCGCAGGCGGCCGACCTGCGCTTCGTCGATCCGGTCGGCCGCGCGATCCCGCTCGAGCAGTCGCTGGCCGAGGGGCGACGCCGCCTGGTGTCGCCGCCGCTCACGCAGGTCGGGCTCCATCGCCTGGGCATGGCGGGCCGGCCGTTGCGCGAGGTGGCGGTCAACCTCGACCCGCGCGAGTCGGATCTCACGCGCATGTCGCCCGCCGATGCGCGCGCGCGCTGGGCCGCGTACCGCCCGATCGTGCTCGAGGGAGACGCCGACCTCGAGCGCCGCATCCGCGAGGGCCGCTTCGGCCGCGAACTCGCCGGGCTGTTGCTGCTGCTCGCGTTCCTATGCCTCGTCGCCGAGTCCGCCGTCGGGCGCCTGATGACGCCGTCGCGCGCATGACCGCTCTCGCCGACCCCGCTGCCTCGACGGCGTCGCGTGGGCGCGGCGGGGACGCCGCGCAGGCTCCCGCAACGCACGAGGCGCTGCTCGTCGCCGCCCACCGCCTGCCCGCATTCGGCGCGCTCGCCCACGACCTGGGCGAGGCGGACACGCACGTCGGCGTGCGCGGGCTGGCTGCGTCGTCCGACGCGTGGCTGGTCGCCGCGCTGTGGAAGGTGCACGGCGGCACGTTCGTCTGGATCGCGACCGACGGCGAGCGCGCCGACGCCCTGCGCGAGGATCTCGAGTACTTCCTGGGGAAGGCGCACGTCCTGCCGTTCCCCGAGCCCGAGACGCTGCCCTACGACGGCACGTCGCCGCACCCGGCGATCACCGCACAGCGGCTCGAGACCCTCGCCGACCTCGCCGCCGGCACCCCGGGCGTGGTCGTCACGACGGTGCGCGCGCTGGCGCAAAGGGTGCTCTCCCCGGCGCGGCTCGTCGCCGCCGAACTCGCGCTGACGGTCGGCACGGACGTCGATCGCGACGGACTGCTGGCGCGGCTGGTCGGGCTCGGTTATGAGCGCGTGCCGATCGTCAGTGCGCTCGGCCAGTTCTCGGTGCGCGGCGGGCTGATCGACCTCTTCTCGCTGGGCGCCGAGGATCCGTGGCGTCTGGAGTTCGACGGCGACGCCCTCGTCTCGCTGCGCCGCTTCGACCCCTTGACCCAGCGCTCGATCGAGTCGCTGCCCACCGCGACCGTGCTGCCGCGCTACGAGATCGCGCTCACGCCGGGCGAGGCCGCGCAGGTGCTCGAGCGCCTCGCCGACGCCGGCGATCGCGCCGCCGCCG
>JANOEH010000060.1:0-5755 GCA_031413115.1 Candidatus Eiseniibacteriota bacterium
GTGTGCTGCGATCCGGCTTGAAGATGCCGTACATCTCGGTCCACTTCGCCGGATCGCTCTCGACGATGCCGACGCCCGCGATCTCGCGCGCAGCCCGGTTGAAGAGTGTGAACGTCCCGGTCGCATCGGCGACGACGATGCCGTCGGCGCTGCTCTCGAGCACGGCCTCCAGCAGGCGGTGCTTCTCGGCATTGCTGGCCTCGGATCGGTGCAACTCGCTCACTTCGCTGTGCGCGACCACCGCGCCGCCGGCAGCGCCGAGCAGCGGCGTGGCCGACAGCTCGAACCAGCGCGTCGCTCCCGCGAGGTCGAGCGTGTACTCGATCTCGAAGCGCGCCCGGCTCCGGTCGATCACCTCCTGCAGGCCGGTGAGCACTTCCGTGGCGCGCTGGCGCTCGAACGACGCGCCGTCCTGGATCGCATCGAGGTAGTTGTCCCCCAGGCCCGGCGCCTTCGGCAGGTCGTCCGCGACCTCCTGGACGAAACGTTCCCACGCCTTGTTGACGGCGACGATGCGCCCGTCCCGCTCGATCACCGCGAGGTGCGACGACAGCGAGTTGAGGATGGCGCGCGAGAACGTCTCGGCCTCGCGGCCACCGATCACGCCGGGATCGCGAGGAGGGGTCGCGGGGTCGCGCCGCGGACGCCCGCGACCACGACGGGGGGTCGCGTCGGGCGTCGCGGGATCGAAGGAATCGGGTGTGTCGGGTGTGTCGGGGCTCATGGGGTCTCCGACCGGGGGATCGTCCCGCCCATCAAAGCACAGGCCGCGGCCCGAGTCACTCCGCAGTCACTCCCACGCGCGGACCAGCAGGGGTCGGGTGTAGGCGACCGTGAACCCGGCCGCCTCGAGGTTCCGGTGCGAGGCACCCCCCGGGGCGGCCCCCACCGTCGCGATCGTGGCGCCGGCTCGCGCTCCCGCGGCGAGGCGGGCGGCGATCAACGACCGGTGTGCGCCGCGGCGGCGCGCGGCGGGCTGGGTCGCCCCGGCGAAGAGCGCGCACAGGCCGTCGGTCAGCGAGTGGGCACCCGTCGCCGCCGGCACACCGTCGACCCGGGCCAGCCACGCCGTTGTGTCGGCCACGTCGAAGCACAGGTCGGCGTAGCGGACGAGGTCGGGCGGCGGTGTCGACGGTGCGAAGAAGCCCTCCCCCGAGACGACCGCCCACGCCGTGCGCGTCTCCGCGTCGGCCGGATCGACCGCCTCGACATGTACGCCGGAGGCGAACGCCGTCGGCAACTCCTGATCTTCAGGACCGAGCTCACGCACGAGGACCTGCTCGACTCCGCTCGTGCGATAGCCGCGCTGCTCGAGCCGCGCCGCGAGCGTGGGACCGGCGAACGGCGACAGCTCGATCTTCACCGAGCGATCGCCGCGCTCGCGGAAGAACGCCTCGATCACGTCGAGGTCGGCATCCTCGGGTGCCGCGAGGAGGCCGAGCCCGTGCACCTTCGACAGCACCGAGTGCGGCGCAACCCACGCCGCGACGGCGCCGGCCACGGTGAGCGACCCGGCAGCGGAGGCATGCCCGAGTGCGCGATCCGCCGCGGCGAATGCGGCGGCGATGAGCGCGGCGAACGTGGCGTCGAGCATCTCGAGCCGGCGGGCGAGGGTTTCGTCGACGAACATGCGGGCGGCGCTCCGGCGGTCAGCGATTGGAGTGGAACTGTTCGAGCATCCAGTAGGGATAGGCCGGCGCGGGCGGCGCGATCGCGTCGATCGTGGCGACCTCGGCGGGCGTCATCGTCCAGGTGAGCGCCTTCAGGTTCTCCTCGAGCTGCGTCGTGTCGCGCGCGCCGATGATGACCGAGGTGACGCCCGGCTTCGTCAGCAGCCAGTTGTGCACCGCCTGGATCACGGTCCCGCCGTGCGCCTTCGCCACCGCGTCGAGCGCGTCGACCACGTCGAAGCCCGTTTCCTCGTCGAACTTGAGGTAGGCCTTGTCCGGATCCGTGCGCCGTGCGGCCGCGGGGCGCGGCATGCCGCGGCGATAGCGCCCGGTGAGGAACCCACCCGCGAGCGGACTCCACGGCAGGATCCCGAGGCCCTGGTCGAGGCACAGCGGCACGAGCTCGCGCTCGAGGTCGCGCTGCAGCGGGTTGTACAGCGCCTGCAGCGTGACGTAGCGAGCGACGTCGCGCGCATCGCTCGTGGCGAGCGCCTTCATCAGTTGCCAGCCGGCATGGTTCGAGGCGCCGAGGTAGCGGACCTTGCCCGCCTGCACCGCGGTGTCGAACGCCGCCAGAGTCTCCTCGACGGGCGTGGCCGCGTCCCACGCGTGCGACTGGTACAGGTCGATGTAGTCCGTGCCGAGGCGGCGCAGGCTCGCATCGACCTGCTGCAGGATGTGGTGGCGCGACAGGCCCACGTCGTTCGGCCCGGGGCCCATGCGGCCGCGCACCTTGGTGGCGACGATCACGGAATCGCGAGGTCGACCCTTGAGCGCGCGGCCCAGTTGCTCCTCGCTCTCGCCGCCGGAGTAGACGTTCGCGGTATCGAAGAAGTTCACGCCGTGATCGATCGCCATCGCGACCACCGCGTCGACGGTCGTCTGGTCGGACACGTTGATGTGCCCCCACTGCGTGCCGAACGTCATCGTGCCCAGGCACAGGGGCGAGACCTTGAGGCCGGTGGAGCCGAGGAAACGCATCATTGCGGGAAACCTCCGGGGAGCGGATCGGGAGCGGCCCGCAGCATACCCGAGCCGGGGACCGTCGGGCCGGCTCTTGTGCTATCGTCCGGCGTGCTTCCGCGCACCGCACGCGCCGTTTCGCGTCGCCGTGCGCCACGAGTTCCCTCCCACCCGGTGGAGTTCCGCAATGCACGTCGGCATGGTCGGTCTGGGCAAGATGGGCGGCAACATGGCCGTGCGCCTGCTGCGCGGCGGGCACGGGGTGATCGGCTATGCGCCTAGTCCGCAAGCCGGTGCGGCACTGGAAAAGGCCGGCGGCTCCGCCGCCACGAATCTCGCGGGCCTCGTCGCCGCGCTGCCCGCTCCGCGCACGATCTGGGTCATGGTGCCCGCGGGCGAGGCGACAACGCAGGTGCTCGCCGATCTCGCCGCGCTGTGCGCGCCAGGCGACGTGCTGGTCGACGGCGGCAACTCGTTCTTCAAGGACTCGATCGATCGCGCGACGATGCTCGCGGGCAAGGGCCTGCGTTTCCTCGACTGCGGGACCTCGGGTGGAGTGTGGGGACTGACCGAGGGTTACTGCCTCATGGTCGGCGGCCCGGCCGAGGCGTTCGCCCAGGCGCGCCCCGCGATGGCCACGCTCGCGCCGCCCGACGGCGTCCGCCATCTGGGTCCCGCGGGCGCGGGCCACTACGCCAAGATGGTCCACAACGCGATCGAGTACGGAATGATGCAGGCGTATGCCGAAGGCTTCGAGCTGCTGCACGCCAGCGACTACGACTACGACCTGGCCGAATTGTCGCAACTCTGGATGCGCGGCAGCGTCGTACGCTCATGGCTGTTGGAGCTGGCCGGGCGCGCCTTCGCGAAGGATGGCGACCTCACCGGGCTCAAGGGCGTCGTCGCCGACTCGGGCGAGGGCCGCTGGACGCTCATCGAGTCGATCGACCGCGCCGTGCCCATGCCGGTGCTCGCCGCAGCGCTGCAGGTGCGCTTCCGCTCGCGCCAGGAGGACACGTTCTCGGGCAAGGTGCTGGCCGCGCTGCGCAACGAGTTCGGCGGCCACGCGGTGACGAAGGCCTGAGCCGGTGACGACGCCCTCGCGCTATCCACTCACCCTGTCGGGGCACCTGTTCCGCCGCCAGGCGATGAAGGGCAGCGCCACCGGGCGGTTCTCGCGCCTGTTCGCCCGGCTCGACCGGGCCGCGCGCATCATCGCCCGCGAGGTGAACCGCGCCGGGCTCGCCGGCGTGCTCGGCGCCGCCGGCGCGACCAACGTGCAGGGCGAGGACGTGCAGAAGCTCGACCAGATCGGCAACCAGGTGTTCCTCGATGCGCTGGCGAATACCGGGCTCGTCGCCGCGGTCGCCTCCGAGGAGATGGAAGACCCGTACATCTTCACCGACGCGCCCGACGGGCCCTACGTCATGTGCTTCGACCCCGTCGACGGTTCGTCGAACATCGACGTCGACGTGACGATCGGCTCGATCTTCTCGCTCCTGCGCACCCTGCCCGGAGTCGCCCCCGACGACCCCGCACAGTTCCGGCGTCCGGGCACGGACATCATCGCCGCGGGCTACGTCGTCTACGGGCCGTCGACCATGTTCGTCTACGCCGACGACATCTCGGTCGACGCGTTCACGCTCGAGCGCTCGATCGGCGCCTTCTTCCTCACCCACCCCGACATCAGGATCCCCTCGGGCGGCAGCGTCTACAGCGTCAACGAGGCCAACTCGCCCAGGTGGACGCCGCCTGTGCAATCGCTGGTCGCGGGGCTGCGCTCCGGCGCCGGGCCCGAGGCGCCGAACACCGCGCGCTACGTCGGCTCGCTGGTCGCCGACGTGCACCGCACCCTGCTCAAGGGCGGGCTCTACCTGTACCCGGGCGAGGTGAAGAAGCCGCACGGCAAGCTGCGCCTGCTCTACGAGGCGGCACCGCTGGCGTACGTGGTCGAGCGCGCCGGCGGCCGCGCCACCGACGGCACGAGGCGCATCCTCGACAAGGTGCCGCAGCGCCTGCACGAACGCACGCCGCTGTACATCGGGAGTCCGGACCAGGTCGGGGCGGTGGAGCGGGAGCTCGGTCGCGAGATCCCCAGCGTCTGAACATCCAACTCAACCAGGGAGAACGACGTCATGAATGAGGCGGACAAGAACCTCGAGACCGTGCGACGTGGCTACGCAGCCTTCAATGCAGGCGATCTGGATGCGCTCACCGGGATCTTCGCCGAGGACGCCGTCTGGCACACGCCGGGGCGGAGCTCGATGGCCGGTGACCGCAAGGGCCATGCGGCCGTCTTCGCCCAATTCGGTCGGTATGGCAGCGAGACCGTGGGAACCTTCAAGGCCACGTTGCTGCACTTGCTGCGTGCCGACGATGGCAGGGTGGTCGGCGTGCATCGCAATACCGGGGAACGCAACGGCAAGCGCCTGGATGTCGGCTGCTGCATCCTGTTCGAGTTCAGGGACGGCCTGGTCACCGACGGCCGGGAGCACATCTTCGACGTCCACGCATGGGATGAGTTCTGGACGTAGGCCCACCGGCAGGACGACCGACCCCCTCGCACGTCGTTTCGAAAGGAGCCTGCAGGGTGGCGGCCCAACCCAACATCATCTATTTCCACGTCGACAACCTCGGCTACGGCGAACTGGGTTGCTACGGCGGCGGCATCCTGCGCGGCGCCGAGACGCGGCGCATCGACCAGTTCGCGCGCGAGGGATTCCAGCTTCTCAACTACGCGCCCGAGGCCCAGTGCACGCCGTCTCGCACCGCGCTCCTGACGCGCCGCTACGCCATCCGGACGGGCAACCACACCGTCGCACTCGCGGGCGCCGGATCCGGCATCGTCGCCTGGGAGCGCACGCTCGGCGACCTCTTCTCGGAAGCGGGCTACGCGACGATGTGCATGGGCAAGTGGCACATCGGCGACTGCGAGGGCCGCTGGCCCACCGACCATGGTTTCGACGAGTGGTACGGGCCGCCGCACTCCTATGACGAGTCGCTGTGGGAGACGGACCCATGGTACGTGCCCGGGCGCGACCCCGTCTCCCGCATGCTCGAGGGAAAGAAGGGCGCACCACCCAGGGAAGCCGAGACGTTGAGCTTCGATCTCAAGCGCAACA
>JANOEH010000061.1:0-1737 GCA_031413115.1 Candidatus Eiseniibacteriota bacterium
CGCCGATGCGCAGCTCGGACGCGTGGTCGCCTTCCTCGAGGAGCGCGGGTTGCTCGACACGACCATCGTCGTCGTGCTCGGCGATCACGGCGAGAGCCTCGGCGAACACGAGGAAGGCACCCACGGGTTCTTCGTCTACGAGACGGCGACGCACGTGCCGTTCCTGATGCGGGCGCCGTTCGCCGCGACCCGCGCGAAGCGCGTGTCGGGTCTGGTCCGCACCGCCGACCTGGCGCCGACGGTGCTCGACCTGCTGGGCAGTGAGCCGGCCGCCGGCGAGGCCGCCGCCCCCGGCAAGAGCCTGGTGCCGCTGATGACCGGCGCGCAGGACGACCTGGGCGCTGAAGCCTACGCCGAGGCGATGTACCCCCTGCACCACTATGGCTGGAGTGCGCTGCGGGCCGTGCGCATCGGGCAGTACAAGCTCATCGACGCGCCACGGCCGGAGCTGTTCGACCTGGCGGCCGATCCCGGCGAGACCACCAACCACTTCGAGTCACGGCGGGACGTGGGCAATCGCCTGCAGCGGGCGCTGCGGGCGCTCGAAGCGCAGTTCGCCCGCGCTGGTGCGCCGCCACCGGCCGAGACCATCGACCCGGAGACGCGCGCGCGGCTCACCTCGCTCGGCTACGTCTCGAGCTTCGTCGCGACCGAGACCGACGACACGACCGCGCGCGCCGATCCCAAGGACAAGATCGCGCTCTTCAACCTGATGTCCGAAGCGCGCGACCTCGGCCACGACGACGACGCAGATACGACGAAGATGATTGCGCTGCTGCGTCAAGTCGTGACCGACGACCCGCAGGTCATCGACGCTTGGTTCAGCCTCGGCAACGTCTACTACCGCCGCGGCGACTTCACGGCCGCCCTCGGCCATTTCACCAAGGCGCTGGCGCTCAAGCCCGACTACGACCTTGCCCTGATCAACATGGCCAACGCCTATCGGGCTCTCGGGCAGGACGACGACGCGCTCGCTGGCTACGAGCACTACCTGCGCGTGGATCCAAAAAACGGCTGGGTGCACTACCAGGCGGGTGAGATTCACCTCGATCGTGGCGCCCTCGAGCGCGCCTCCGAGCACTTCCGGCAGGCGCTCGCCATCGATCCGAAAGTGGCGGCGGCGCGGGTAGCGCTCGGGGCGATGGCGATCACGCGCGGCGACCCGGCCACGGCGGAGCGCGAAATTCGCGCCGCTCTCGCCAGCAACCCCGAGGTGCGCCTGGCGCACTTCAACCTGGGCGTACTCGCCGAGTCACAGGGCGACGCGGACGGCGCTCTGGCGGCCTACCGTCGCGAAGTCGAGCAGCACGACGACGCCTACAAGGCCGTGTTCAATGCCGCGCGGCTGCTCCAGCAGCGACGCAGCCCCGAGGCACGGGCGCTCTTCGAGCGGGCCGTCGCCATCAACGAGCGGTTCGCCGAGGGGCATTTCTACCTGGCGCAGGCGAAGCTGGCGGCGGGCGACGTCGATGGCGCGGTGGCCTCGGCACGCGCCGGCCTGGCGATCGACCGCACGTCAGCTGCGGCGCCGCTCGCCTACTTCGTGCTCGCGGATGCTGCGATGCGCCAGGGTCGCCTCGACGAGGCCGCCCACGAGCTCGCGGCCGGCAAGGCGATCGAACAACGCCGGGCACGTCCACCGCGGTGAGTGCGTCATTCAGAGTGGAGCGACGGCCGCCACGGCGGGCCCCCAGATGAATCAGATAGAATCATCGGTTGAGCACCCTTCATGAGAGT
>JANOEH010000062.1:0-9041 GCA_031413115.1 Candidatus Eiseniibacteriota bacterium
CCGGCGAGGCGAAGGTGGCGGGCAGCACAGCCCCGGTGACCGTGTTCCCGATCCACTACGGCAGCGCGGCATGGCTGACCAACTACTTCAATTGGAACGGGAAGGTCGGCGACGGCGCCAGGCTGGTCAACGGGAGCAACGTGCTGCTCGACTACGTGCTCGCCCCGGGCGTGCTGTTCGAGAACCTGACGCTGGTGCGCAACGCCAACATCACGGACCCCACGCCCGTGTTCGACGCGGGCCAGTGGACCGCGACCGCGGTGACGCTGGCGACCGATGCGACGCCCGGCTCGCACAACGGCTCCGCCCCGCCGGCCGGCGGTCCATTGATCTCGGACATCGTCACCGATCCGGCGGGCCCGACCGCAGGCGTGCCCGTCGACGTCCAGGCCACCGTGACCGACACGAGCGGCGCGATCCAGGCGGTCACGCTGTCGTGGGGCACCTCGGCGGGCAACCTGGCCAACGTCATCGGCATGCCGCTGCTCGCGGGCGACACGTACCGGACCAGCGCCGCGATCCCCGGGCAGTCCAGCGGGATCACGATCTACTACCGCCTGCTCGCCGAGGGCGCGGTGGCGAACACGCAGTCTGCGATCCTCAATTATACGATCCCGGGCGGCGGCACCGGCGTGGCGGCATCGGTCCTCGCCGTGGGCGAGATGAGCGACTCGACGTTCCTCGTGTTCTTCAGCGAGCCCGTCGAGTCGACGAGCGCCGAGACACCCGGCAACTACTCGATCGGCGCGCTCTTCGCCGTCGCCGCCGAGCACGACCCGGGCCAGACCTCGCAGGTGTTGATCACCGTGCGCGGCGTGGCGGCGGGCACGCGCACCCTGAGCGTGAGCGGCGTGGCCGACCTCGAGGCCAACATCACCGCCGGCGCGACCCGGACCTTCAACTACGTCGACGTGACGATCCCTGCGGGCTACTACGACGCGATGGCCGGGCTGACCGGCTCGGCGCTGCGCGTGGCACTCCACAACCGGATCAAGAACCACAACGTGGGCAGCTACAGCGGCGCGCTCACCTCGTTTCAGACCACGGACGTGAAACCCAACGGCAAGGTGTGGGACATGTACTCGGACATCCCGGGCGGCACGCCGCCGTACCAGTACAGCTTCGGTCAGACCGGCCAGGGCGCGACCGAGGGCCTGGGCTACAACCGCGAGCACTCGTTTCCCGCCTCGTGGTTCAGCGACGCCTCGCCGATGTACACCGACCTGTGGAACCTGTACCCGACCGACGCCAAGGTGAACGGCTATCGCTCGAACTATCCCTTCGGTGAGGTCGGCGCGCCCACGACCACGTCGCAGAACGGCAGCACGGTGGGCCCGAGCGTGAGCCCGGGCTACGACGGCACCGTGTTCGAGCCGATCGACGCCTACAAGGGCGACTTTGCCCGCGGCCAGTTCTACATGTCGACGCGCTACTTCGGGCAAGACGGCGCGTGGCCGGGCAGCCCCTCGACCGACGGCGCCGAGATGTACCCCTGGGCGGTGCAGCAGTACACGCTCTGGTCGGACGGCGACCCGGTGAGCTGGAAGGAGCGCATGCGCAACGGCGCGGTGTACGTCATCCAGGGCAACCGGAACCCGTTCGTCGACCACCCCGAGTACCTGACGTCCATCTACTTCGACTCGACGGTGGTCGTCGGCGTGGGCGACGCGGCAATCGCCGCCGGCTGGACGCTGCGCCTGCGCGCCAACGTGCCGAACCCGTTCCAGTCACGCACGACGATCACGTTCGACCTTGCACGGCGCGGAGCTGTGTCGCTCGCGATCTACGACGTGACGGGGCGCCTGGTGCGCACGCTGCTCGACGCCGGCACGACCGAGCTCGACGCCGGCGCCCACAGCGCGGAGTGGAACGGCCTCGATGACCAGGGCCGGAGCGTGGCGGCGGGGCTGTATTTTGCGCGGCTGACGGGGCGGGACGGCGGCGGAGCGACGGGCGCGACGGGGCCGATGGCCGAGACTCGGCGGATGGTGGTTACGCGGTAGCGCGGACGCCGCCGTCTGGGCTCCATTCGTGCTGGTGGGGGACACAGATTCCCGCCTTTCGCGGTATGGCTGAATTCGGTCGAGCCCGGTGCAGGTTGAAACTCCACCACGGCGGTCTGGCATGCGCGACCTCGTCCCTTGACAGTCCTCCATCCCCGCGACACGATGCTCGCGCTTTGATGAGCGCGATGCTCGGCGGTCCCCCTCGCTCCGCCAACTCACGATTTCACCCCCTACACGCATTGAATTCCTGACCGGCCAAGGAGGCTCGCATGCCGTACCGCCGATCCGCCGTCCGCACCTGGATGGCGACGATCCTGATCCTGCTTCCCGTGCTGCTCGGGGGGTGCAATGAGCCCAAGGACACGGCCGCGACCGCACCGGCCGCAGCCACCGGGGATGCGACCACGGCGGCCAGCGAGGCCCCGATCGACCTGTCGCCCGAGACGCTCGAGGGCCTGGTCGCCCCGATCGCGCTCTATCCCGACGTCATCCTCGGCCATGTCCTCAGCGCGTCGACCAACCCGCAGGAAGTCCTCGATGCGGGCAACTGGCTGCTCGCGAACAACACCCTCAAGCCCGACAAGCTCAATGCCGAGGCCGAAAAGCTGGGCCTGAGCACGTCGATGCGGGCGCTGCTGCAGTTCCCCGAGACCGTCGACATGATGTGCATGCAGATCGATTGGACGACTCAACTCGGCGCGGCGTTCACCGCCGACCAGGGGGCCGTTCTCGACGCAGTGCAGCGCATGCGCAAGCAGTCCCAGGACGTGGGCAATCTCGCCACGAGCGAGCAGCTCAAGGTCGAGACGGTGACCGAGGAAGGCAAGACGGCCATCACGATCACGCCGCCCAAGCCCGAGGTCATCTACGTGCCGCAGTACGACCCGGTCGCGGTGTACGCGCCGCCGCCGGCGACGATCCCGCCGCCGACGACGACCGTCGTCGAGCAGAAGGGCGCCAGCACCGGCACCGTGATCGCGACCGGGCTCCTCGCGTTCGGCGCGGGCCTCCTCGTTGCCGATGCGTTCGACGACGACGACGACTGGTATCGCTACGGTCCCAGCTGGGGCTACGGCGGCATGTACTACGGTGGCCGGCCATACTATCCGCCGCCGCCGTACATGTACCGCCCGCCGTATGGTGGAGGTTACTACCCCTCGCACGGATACAACTCCGGTCCGAACTACAACCACAGCTTCAACAACAACACGATCAACATCAACACCGGGAACAACAACTACTGGAACAACAACGATTTCGGTGGTGGTCGGGGTGACGGTGGTCGCGGTGACAACAACAACCGCAACGCCGGCAGCAGCCGCAGCGTCAAGAGCCCGATCACCCAGGCCAAGCCCAATCGCTCCGACCTGGGAACACTCAACAAGCAGGGCGAGGATCGCACGCGCAAGGCCAACGAGCAGCGGAGTGCCGGCTCGCGCGACGGTGCGAAGTCGACGGCCGCTGGGGATCCCTCGGTGCAGCGTCCGGATGCCGGCGGTGCGCGCGAGGCAGCCGGTGGTGGGCGGGCGACGACGGCCGCCGCCGGTGCGGCGGGTGCGAAGGGCAAGGCGCCGCAGGCGGGTTCGGCGGTGAAGGGCTCGTACGCCGGCGCGACGAAGGACGGCGCCGCGAAGGCGAAGGTGGCGAGCTCGGCGAGCAAATTGCCGGCGCGGCCCACGACCGGCGCGGCGGCGAAGCCGGCGACCGATCGCGGCTACGCGGGCGCGACAAAGGCCGGTGGTGGCGCGGCAGCAGCGCGACCGGCGGCGGCAAAGGCCCCGAGCGCAGTGGCAGCGCGACCGGCGCCCGCGGCCAAGGCCCCGAGCGCGGCAGCAGCGCGGCCGGCGGCGGCAAAGGCCCCGAGCGCGGTGGCATCGCGTCCGACGCCCGCGGCCAGGGCACCCACGGCCGCGGCATCGCGTCCGTCCCCCGCGGCGAGCTCTGCGCCGAAGCGCCCGTCGGGCGGAGGAGGCGGCAGCGGCAGCAGCGCGTTCAGCGGTGGTGGAGGCGGTGGTGCTTCGGCGAGCGCCGCGAGCGCACGCGGGAGGACCAGCACGGCATCCTCGGGTGGTGCAGCCCGGGCTTCGGGCGGAAGCAGCGGCGGTGGCGCTTCGCGCACCGGCGGGAGGTCGCGATGAACCAGCGTTCGATGACGGGAACATTCGCGCTCCTTGCGACGATGGCGGGTGTGGCGATCGTGGGGCTCGCCGGTTGCGGTGGCTCCACGCAGCATCTCTCGTTCGCCACCGCGGAAGACGCGGTCACGGCGATGATCGCCGCCGTGCAGAGCGGCGATCAGGTCCAGTTGAAGGCCGTGTTCGGCCCTGGTTCGGACGGCGTGATCAGCTCCGGCGATCCGGTGGCCGATGCGAACGACCGCAAGTCGTTCCTCGCCAGGTACGAGGCGAAGCACGCGCTTGTGCCCGAGGGGGACGATCGCATGACGCTGCAGGTCGGCGTCGCCGACTGGCCACTCCCCGTGCCCGTCGTGAAGCGCGACGGCAAGTGGGTCCTCGACGGCGCCGACGGCGCCGACGAGATCGCCTACCGCCGGGTCGGCGGCAACGAGCTGGGCGCGATCGCGGTGTGCCGTGGCTACGTCGACGCGCAAGTGGAATACGCGTCGGTCGGTCGCGACGGCCTGCCGGCCGGCATCTACGCACAGAAGGTCATGAGCGACGAGGGCGCGCAGAACGGTCTCTACTGGAAGGTCGCCGAAGGCGAGCCCGAGAGCCCGGTCGGACCGTGGGTCGCCGCGGCCGCCGCCGAGGGCTATCGCGCCAGCACCAGCAAGGCCTATCGCGGCTATCGCTATCGCCAGCTCTACGCCCAGGGCGCCAACGCGGAGGGCGGTGCCGTCGACTACTTCGTCAACGGCTACCTAGCGCGCGGCTTTGCGCTGATCGCGTGGCCGGCGGAGTACGGCGTGAGCGGCGTGCAGACGTTCATCGTCAGCCAGGCCGGCGCC
Organism: Candidatus Eiseniibacteriota bacterium; assembly: GCA_031413115.1. Taxonomy (GTDB): domain Bacteria; phylum Eisenbacteria; class RBG-16-71-46; order RBG-16-71-46; family DASYSL01; genus JANPEF01. The sequence continues at coordinate 4,975 of JANOEH010000062.1, forward strand.
GTCTACCAGAAGGACCTGGGCGAGGAAACCGACTCGGCGGTCGAGGCGATCGAGACGTTCGATCCGGACGCGACGTGGACGCTGGTGGCGGAGGAGGAGACCGTGGCGGCAGAGTAGCGCGCCGTCGCACGAGCATCGAACGAGAACGGGGCCGATCCCGGCGCAGCTGCCGCGGATCGGCCCCGTTCTCAATTCAGGCTTCGGTCAAGCGTGCGCTTCACTCGTCCTTGAGCCCCTGAGCCCAGTTCACGACCACCGTGATCGTCGCGGGTCGCTCGGCCCCGACTCCGATCAGGCACAGCCAGCGCTCGCCCGTGTAGCCCAGAGCGGAGAAGCCGCGAGGAGCCGTGAACCGCGCGCGTGGCACCGAGGCACGAAGCTCGGCGCCCGCCTCGATCTCCGCCCCGAGCACGGTGCCATCGGGCTTGCCGAAGTAGAGCGTGCGGCCATCGCGGCTCCAGGCGGGCAAGAATCCGCCGTCGGTCGAGACCTGCGTCTTGGCGCCCGGCACCGGGAAGGGCTGCACGTAGACCTCGGTTCGACCGGACTCGTCCGAGTTGTAGGCGAGCCAGCGCCCATCGGGCGAGATGGCACCACTGTTCTCGTTGAAGCGCGTCCCGAGATACGGAACCGGGACGCGGTCGCCCTCGAGCGGCAGGATCTGGATGTCGTCGCCGGTTTTCGGCGACGCCGTGTCGAAGACGATGGAGCGCCCGTCCGGCGCCCACGACCGCGGCCACTTCTTCATCACGCCCGAAGCGTGGAGCAGTTCCTCCTGGCCGCTCCCCGTGACCGGTCGCGCATAGATGTCATACGGGCCCTTGCCGTTGGCCCCGTATGCCATGCGGCTGCCGTCCGGGGACCAGGTCGGGAAGAACCCCTCGATCCCGGGATCCGAAGTGAACCGCGTCGTCGTTCCGCGCTCCAGCTCGACCAGCCAGAGATCCACCTTGGTCTGCGGATCGTTGCGCCAGAGCGCCGCGTGCCGGCCGGTCGGCGAGACACTCACGCCGGTGTAGGGTCCCGGCTGCATCGGGACGACTCCGCCGGGCTTTCCCACATCGTCCAGCCAGACCAGGCGCCTCACCGGGGGATCGGCCATGCGCCACGCCAGGACCCCGTCGTTCGACACCGACGCGTTGGGCTCGCCCAGCTGTCCGCCGGTGTCCGGAACCTCGTCCAGCGAGACCGGCTCGCCGCTCGTCTCCCCACGCCCCGCGTCGAAGCGCTGGGCGAGCATCGTCTCGTTGCGCACGAGCAGGAGATACCCCGGCGGCGCGTAGACCGCGGCGCGGTCCGAGCGGGCGACGAGCCGCGCGGGCTTTCCATCCAGCGAACCCACGTAGATGTCGTGCTGCCCGTCGCGCGGCGGAAGCGCGAGGTAGAGAAAGTGCCGGCCGTCGGGCAGGAACTGGGGCCACCGATGCGCGATCTCGTGGCGCGTCGAGTCGAGGGTCGTCACCTGCACGGGGTCCCCGCCGGCCGCCGGGATGCGGAACAACGGCGACTGCGCCGCGGGAGAAAAGAGGATCTCGCCCTGGCGATTCCACGTCCCGCCGCGGCCCGAGATCGCCGGACACAGGACCTGCGGACGTCCGCCGTCGAGCGGGATCCGCTTGAGCATGCCCTCGGCGTAGAAGCCGAGCGAGCCGCCGTCGGGCGACCAGAAGGGATACGAGGCGCCTTCGGTCCCCGGGAGCTCGCGCGGGATCAGGGAGCCGAGCGGGCGGACCCAGAGGCTGCGGCCGCCGGCCGAGTCGATCGCGGCGAAAGCGATCCAGCGACCATCGGGGGACAGCGCATGGCCGGTGGTCCCGCCGCCCCCGATCAGCGACCTGCCCTCCGGCGCCGCCACGGAGAAGCGCACGACCTTCGTGCCTCGATCGCCCCCGGGGCCGAAGCGCGGGGCGAGCGCCACGGCGGCTGCCGCGACAATCACCGCCGCCAGCGCCACGATCCAGGCCAGTCGCTCGCGATTGCCGCGCCGCGCCGCCGCGCCGGCGGCCACGGCCGGAACAGGCACGCCCGCCTGCGAACCGCCCTCGGCGATGCCGAGGAGCTGCAGCTTGACGTCGTGCGCGGTGCGCACGCGCTCGTCGGGATCCTTGTTGAGGCACATGCGGATCAGGCGATCGAGCGCCGGCGGCGTGAGCGGCGCGACCTGCGAGACCGGAACCGGTTCGCTGCCCATGATCGAGGTGATGAGCGAGGCCTGGCTCTTCCCCTCGAACGCGCGCCGGCCGCTGACCATCTCGTAGAGCACGCAACCCAGCGACCACACGTCACTGCGCGCGTCGGCCTCGTGGCCCTCGAGCTGCTCGGGGGCCATGTACTGGAACGTGCCGACGATCAGGCCCTCGGCGGTGAGCGGCCCGGCCATGGTCGGCGAGTGGGTGAGCGTGACGGCGCTGACGCCGCTGCCGGGCTGGCTGGCCGGACCCGCCGCGCGGGCCAGGCCGAAGTCCATGAGCTTGGCGCCCGCCTTGGTGATCATCACGTTGCCGGGCTTGAGGTCGCGGTGGATCACGCCGGCGCGGTGCGCGCGGTCGAGCGCGTCGGCGATCTGCGCCCCGAGCCTGAGCACGTCGGCCAGCGGCAGCGGTCCGCGCGCAAGGCGATCGGCCAGCGTCTCGCCCTCGATCAACTCCATCACCAGGTAGTCGACGTCGCCCTCGCGCCCGACGTCGTGCAGAGTGCAGATGTGCGGATGGTTGAGGCTCGAGACGCTGCGCGCCTCGCGCTCGAAGCGCGCCCGGGTTTCCGGATTGGTCGACAGCGCGGCGGGCAGCACCTTGATCGCGACGTCGCGACCCAGGCGCGTGTCGCGGGCGCGGTAGACCTCGCCCATGCCGCCGGCGCCGAGCGCGGACGTGATTTCGTAGGGACCGAGGCGAGTTCCGGGGGTGAGGGACATGGTGCGGCAGTGTACCGGATGGATGCGCCCTCGACACCCCTGCGTTGCCACCCTGTTTTCCCGCCGGGCGGCGAGTCCCGCTCACGGCCTCGACGATCCGAGGTATCCGCGCGCCTCCGCGAGCAGCCCTGCTCTCCACACCCCGACCAGCGAGTCCCCATCGACGAGCACAGCCCGGCGGTAGTAGCGATTGGCCTCGAGTGTGTCCCCGGCGACATCGTAGGCGGTCGCAGCGAAGAGGGCATAGTTGGGCAGTTCGGGAGATCCCTCGAACACGCGCGCGTACGCAGCCGCGGCCGCGCGGGGGTTTCCGCTCCGGAGGAAGAGCGTGGCGAGGACCGACTGGTCCCGTTGCCAGCCGGGGTAGGTCCGGAACTCGCCCACACGAGTCGCCGGCCCGGACTCGACCTCGACGAGGACCTGGAGCGTATCGAAGCGGAGGAAGTAATCCTCGCCGCTCGTCTGCTCCGGAAGGCGCGGTGTGTACGACGAGTAGTAGCCGGCCTTCAGCGTCGGGTCGTCGTACCAGACACGAATCGCCGGGCCGTCGCCGGCCAGCAGTCCGATGTTGTTGGGGATCCGTGCGAGGAAGATCCGTGAGTGCGCCGGAAACTCCGGGTGCAGCTCGAAGAGACGATCCCGGATCGCACCCAGTAGGTTCCCGGCGCGCTGCTGATACCAGTCCGTCCCCCAATCCCAGGAAGGCGTGGTCGCGCGTGCCTCGCGAAGCGTCGCCACGACGAGCACCACCGCGACGGCCACGCCGAGGCGACGACGCAAAGCGGTGCCGATCACGAGCCAGCAGCCGAGAGAGCCCAGCACGCCGTAGTAGGAATGCCACCCGATCGACGGCAGGAACAAGATCGCCCATCCCGCCGCAGTCCAGAGAAGTCCGAACGCAATCACGGCGCCGGCTCGGCGCGGCTCTTCCTCGGATCCCGCTCTCGATGCCGTCCGGGATATTACGATCACGAGAATGGCGAGAATCGCCGCGCTCATTGCTCCTCTCGTGAGGGCGAATCCCCAGCCTCCGTCGGGATCGAAGCGCCCATCCAGATTCAGCTGGGCAAGCAGGGTCATGAGCATCGTCGAGCCCGGGCCCAGGCGGCCTTCCGTCTCCAGGGAATGCTGCAGCGGACCGAAGAATCGATCC
>JANOEH010000063.1:0-1739 GCA_031413115.1 Candidatus Eiseniibacteriota bacterium
GGGCTGTTGCTGATCCGGCTGCTCAGGCCCCGCCATCTCGCGCCAGGTGCGATTCCTCCCACGCTGAGTTGAGCGGCTCGTCTCGCCCGGGAGCCGCCGCCGCCGGACTGCGAGTCCCGCCCCGCTTCCCAGCCATGAACCCCGCCCCGAACGCTCGCTCGGCCTCGTACTGGTTGTGGGTCCGGCAGCGCAGCCGCAGGTTTTCGACCGTGGCGAGCCCGCCGCGCGCCACCGGCTCGATGTGATCGAACTCGATGAAGCTCCGCGAGTGGCAGCGCTGCAGGGTTTCACCGAGGAACGTGCATTGCCCTTGATCCCGAGCCCAGACCGCGCGGCGCACTGCCGCGGGAATGCGACGCGTGGCGGCAGCGGCGCGCGCTGTCCGAACCTGGGCCTGCGGCCTGGAGGTCGCCGCGAACTTCTGCTTCTCGACCTGCGCGATCAGCGCGTCGAGGGCGCGATCCAGCACCTGGGCAACGTCGCCCGAGGGGATGGAATGGCCCAGGAGCACCTGGACGTGCCGCAGCTTGTCGTGCGTCGCCTGGCCGATCGTGACCTCGAGTCGATAGCGCTGGGCCGGTGCGGCCTGCCGGGAAGGCCCGCCCGCCGCGGCCGGTGCCTCCCCCGCCGCAGTGGTCTCAACTGGTCTTGAGACCAGTTGAGACGGCGTCGAGATCACGCCCACAAAGTCTTGCTCCAGAAGGCATTGCGGCGCTTGCATCACGGCACCTACCGGACCGATGCGAACCGGTTCATCCGCCCGGCCGAATCGTCTCACCAGCATCGCCTCGAGATCAACCGCACTCAGTCCGATCGCAGTCGCCAGTAGTTCCCCGGCGTTGACCGGCGTGAGATGCGGGGCCAGGAACTTGATTGCAGTCAGGTGGAGGCGGCCCTCGGCCACGAGCCGGAAGAGGACCGGGAACTTCCGCGCTGCCCGCGCCGCCGTGATGCGCTTGTAGGCCGCGCCCTCCGAGAGCCGCAGTTCCTCGACACAGTAGGCGAACATGGACGGAAAACCGGCGAGTGCGTAAAGCCGTCGGGTGTCGACTTCGGCGATGTGGGCGAGCAGCGCGGCGTTCGTGGCGCGATCGCGGGCGACGAGATCCTTGAGATCACGAATCAGGGTCGCATCGCTGAGGTTGCTCAATGAATACGAATGCATGGAACACCTGACCACGGGGGCGTGGGCGAGCGTTGACCGGGGTCCAACGATTTCAGTCTACGCCCCTGCGGGGACCAATATCGAATTCAAACTGCGACGTCATGTTCGCGCAGCGCGTCCTCGAGCGAAGTCTTGAGGTCGGTCGATGGCTTGCGGCGGCCGATGATGAGCGCGCAGGGAACGTGGAACGTCCCCGCCAGAAACGCCTTCGGCCACGCGCCCGGGATGACGACGCAGTTGCGCGGCACGCGGCCCTTCGTGATCATGGGCGCGGGGCCCGTGACGTCGATGATCGACGTCGATGCGGTGAGCACCGTGTTCGCACCGAGCACCGCGCCGGTCTCGACGATCACGCCCTCGACCACGATCGAGCGCGAACCGATGAACGCGTGGTCCTCGATCACGACGGGCTGCGCCTGCGGCGGCTCGAGCACGCCGCCGATCCCCACGCCACCCGAGAGGTGGACGCCGCGCCCGACCTGGGCGCAGGAGCCGACGGTGGCCCACGTGTCGACCATCGACCCGGTGCCGACGCGCGCGCCGACGTTGACGTAGCCCGGCATCACGATCACGC
>JANOEH010000064.1:0-27049 GCA_031413115.1 Candidatus Eiseniibacteriota bacterium
GGCAGACGTGGCGATTCGAGAAGATCGGCTTCTTCGATCGCCAGAGCCCCCCGTTCCGGGTCCAGCGCTACCGCTGCCTTTCCTGCCGGCGGAGCTTCTCGGACCAGACGTTTCGCACCACCTACTGGATGCGCAAGCCAGACCTCCTGGCCTCCGTGCTCGGTCGGCTGAACTCCTGCTCGGGCTTTCGCCAGATCGCCCGCGAGCTCAACGTCGCGCCGACGTCGGTCGCCGTCGCGATGGCTCGACTGGGCCGGCACTGTCTCCTGCTTCATGAACTGATGCGCCCCAGGGGTCGGATCCGCGAGGCGCTGAGCGCCGACGGCTTCGAGAGCTTCGAGTGGAGCCAGTACTACCCCTCGAACTACAACGTGGCCGTCGGAAAGGAGTCGCACTTCTTCTACGGCTTCACGGCCACCGAGCTCAGGCGCAAAGGCTGCATGACCGCCGCGCAGAAGAAGATCCGGGCCAGGCTCGAGGCGACACTCGGGCGGCCCGATCCCAGGGGGATCGAGAAGGACTTCGCGCAGCTCTTGTCGATCGTCGCTCCGCGGCCCCAGGAGCTGGTGCTGCACACCGACGAGCACCAGGCGTATCCCCGTGCCCTCAAGCGAGTTCCCCACCTGGCGATCGAGCACAGGACGATCTCCTCGCGGGCTGCGCGCACGCCGCAGAACCCACTCTTCCCGGTGAACCTGGCGGATCTCCTGATCCGTCACTGCGGATCCCATCACAAGCGCGAGACGATCGCGTTCTCCAAGCGCCTGCAGAGCGGGTGCGGACGGATGGCGATCTTCGCCGTGTGGCGCAACTTGATGAAGCCGTTCTCCGAGCGGGATCGAAAAGCGGACAGGGAGTCGCCGGCCATGCGCCTGGGAATCACGGATCACCTGTGGACGGTCGAAGAGGTGCTCGCAAAGCGACTCTTCCCGAGCCGGGTCGCGCTGTCCGATCCGTGGGCCGACTACTACTGGGGGCGGGTGCCGAGCCGGACGATTTCACGGTGGAGAGAGCATCGACGGAAGTACGCGGTGTAGTGCACGCGCGAAAAAACGAAGCAGGACGGCCCCAGGAAGGGACCGTCCCGATCTACACACAATCGTGCGGGCACAACCGAAGCCTAAGCCCCGATCCGGTTGGTCCCCAGCACGTGCCGGTCGAGCCAGCGGGTGAGGTCGGCGAGCACGCGGTTGCGGTCCAGCTCGTTGAGCGGCTCGTGGTACATCCCGGGATAGATCCGCGCCTCGCTGCCGGGCACGGTGGCCAGGCGCATGAACTTCTGCGCCGCGTCGACGCTCGCGATCGGATCGGCCGCACCGTGCAGCAGCAGGACCGGCGCCTCGAGGATCGTACCCTCTCCACCCTCGACTCCCGCATGCACGCGCGCCTGGGCGGCGCGCATCGCGGTGAAGTAGCGCGCCGTCATGACCCGCACGAGCAGCGGGTCGGAGTCGTAGGCGGCGACGATCGCCGCGTCGTGCGACATCTCGCGGCCCCTGTTCCCGTGCGCCTGCGCCAGCCGCGGCAGGATCCCCGACACCGCATTCGCCAGCGCCACCTTGAACGGCGGCAGCACCCTCGAGGTGGCGAAGAACGGCGCGACCAGCACGAGTCCGTGAAAGATGCCGCGGTGCGCCGAAAGCCATTCGGCCGCAAGCAGCCCGCCCATGCTCGCTGCGAGCAACGCGCGCCGTGTGGGCAGGCGGCGCTCAGCCTCGAGCACGCCGACGACGGTCGTGAGGTCGTCGTGGAGCGCCTGCCACGAGGGCGTGTGCCCGCGCGGCCCGCTCGAGGCGCCGTGCCCGCGCCCCTCGATGACGAAGCTCGAGTAGCCGCGCGAGGCGAGCTCGGTCTGCAGTCGCGCATAGCGCCCAGCGTGCTCGGCGAACCCGGGGACGATCACGACGCCGCCACGCGGATCGGCGACGGGATGACCGACGACGTGCAAACGCACGCCGTTCGCGGGGATGGTCAGCTCGAAGGGGGTATTCGCCATGGCGCGGGAGAAACCGTCAGCCACGCTTCGGGGGATGAAGGGGCCGCAGGTGGACCTGCGACACGAGCGCATTCGGCGAGGCGGTGACGATCGCCAGCGCCGCATGCGCGACGTCGTCGACGGTGAGGCGGCCCTCGGGCTCGCGGCCGCCGGCGAACTCGGTCGCGGTCGAGCCGGGGCAGATCGCGGCGACACGGATGCCGAAGTGGCGTAGCTCGAGCATGCAGGCCTCGCTGAATCCCATCAGCCCGAACTTGGTCGCGTTGTAGCCCGACAGGTTTGGGTTGGCGACGAGGCCCGCGACCGATGCGATGTTGAGGATCGTGCCCGAGCCCTGGCGCTTCATCGCCGGGACGACCGCGCGCGTGCACAGGAACGGTCCGCGCAGGTTGACGCCGAGCATCTCGTCGAATTGCTCGATCGTCATCGCGTCGACCGGGCCGAAGTGGCCCAGCCCGGCGTTGTTCACCAGGATGTCGAGGCGGCCGAAGGCGTCGAGCGTCCCCTGGACCATGCCCTCGACCGAGCGGTCGTCACGCACGTCGGCCGGCACGACGATGGCGTGGCGGCCGAGTGCGGCGATCTGCTTCGCCAGGTCCTCGAGGTCGGGCACCGTGCGCGCGGCGAGCGCCACGTCGGCGCCGGCGCGGGCCAGCGCCAGCGCGACGCCGCGGCCGATGCCGCGCGACGCGCCGGTGACCAGCGCGGTCTGGCGCGCGAGCGGTTGCGCCTCGCCCGGGGCGGACATGTCAGCGCTCCTCGTCGTCGTCGCCGTCGCGCCAGCGGGTGGCGGCTTCGGCGGCGGCTTCGTCCTCGACGTCGCCTTTGTGGGAGACGGGCACCGGAGCGGCATCGCCCGCCAGCTCGGCATCCTCGGGCAGCGTGAAGGCCAGTCGCCTCGAGTCGAGGTCGACCTTGCTGACGACGGCGTCGACCTCCTGGTCGAGCCGGTAGCGCTCGCTCGGGTGATGACCCCACGGCGTGGAGAAGATGTTCGAGATGTGGAGCAGGCCGAAGATGCCGGGCTCGAGCTCGATGAAGACGCCGTACTCCTTGACCCCGCTCACCCGGCCGTGGACGGCGCTGCCCACGTCGTATTTGGAGGCGGCGTGCAGCCACGGGTCGTCGCTGAGCTGCTTCAGGCCGACGGAAACGCGGCCGTTGCTCTCCTCGACCTCGAGCACCTGCACCCGGAGCTTCTGGTTGAGCGTGACGATCTGGCCCGGGTGTCGCACGTGCTGCCACGCCATCTGGCTGACATGCAGCAGCGCATCGACTCCCCCCAGGTCGAGGAACGCGCCGAACTCGGTGATCGACTTGACCGTGCCCTCGACGACGTCGCCGGGGACCCACGTCCGGTTGCCCCACACCTGCGGGTCGCCCCGTTCGGCCCGATTGCGCTCGAGTGCGGCCATGCGCTGCGCCAGCTTGCCGCGAGCCCACGGCGCGTCGGGCGCAGCGGCGCCGAAGGCGGGTTGGGCGTCGTCGTCGCGCATCGCGCCCCCGCGCGTGTTGCGGGGCAGCGCGCCCTCGCTGCGCGGCCAGCCTCCGCGCTCGCCGCGGTCGCCGTCGCGCCGTTCGCTGCGCTCGGCCCGCTCAGCCCGCTCGATCCGCTCGTGGCGCGAGGCGGGACCGCCGGTGGCATCCATGCCGTGGCCCCCGTCGATGCGCTCGAGTCCGGGGATCTCGAGGGGGTCGAAATTCCCGCCCGACGCCGAAATGAGGTCGTAGGAGACCGAGCCCGGCACGCCTGAGATGATCACTTCCTTGCCGAAACGATTGCGGGCCATGGTCACGACACGCAGGAAATCGCGGTCGCCCGTCATCAGGAGGACGGTCGGAATGGCGGCACGATCGAGCATCGTCTCGATGATATCGATCAGCATGTCCATGTCGGCGCCGGACTTCCTGCGGTCCCCGACCTGGTGAGCCCGCACGTTGACCGCGGTGATGCCCGATACCTGGAGATCGCGCAGGACCTCCGAGGGGAAGTCCTCGAAGTCGGCGTAGGCGCGCGCGATGTTGACGAGGCCGTATTTTCGGGCGGTTTCGATGAGCAACGAAGCCCGGGGCTCGACCCCGTAGGCATTCAGTGTTCCGAAGCGGATGTTCTCGAAGTCGATGAAGAGCGCCACTTCCTTGCGTGGTTCCACAGTCCATTGTCTCCCTGGGGGCGACGAATCGCCTGGGTCCGGCCCTGGATCGCGATCGGGGGATTCACGAGGGGAACAATGCCAAGGATGCGAATCCCGCGGCCGGGTATCTGAATGTGCTTCGCGCGACGTCCTGTCCGCAAAGCTGTTGCCGAGGTCCGTTCAGCCGGTTTCGTATTCCTTGAGCGCGCGCGAAAGCCCTCCGCCGTGGTACGCCCGGGATGTTCGCGGCTCGCGAACGATCATAGCCGACGCAATGGCGAGATTCCTACGACAAACATTTATCCGGAGGTCGCGGGAGGGTCCTGTTGGTCCGGGCGGAGCCCCATGGCCCCCTGGACCTTGCCTTCGATCGAGAGCGGTTCACCCCGTCGCTCGTCGATGCGAAGGTGCGTGACCACGCGATCGCTCCCCGTGTGCAGGTCGAACGTGGCCGTGTGCAGCGCGCGGGCCAGGGCAAGCACGTCGTCGAGGGGACCCTCGACCAACGTGCCCATGGCGGTGAGTTGGTGGGCGAGGCCGCTGGCCTTCACCAGCGGCAGGAGCGCGCGGATGAACTCGCGAATGGTGGCCTCGCCGGTGCCCAACGGCGTGATGAAGATCTCGGCGACGACGGGTCGGCGGGGATCGAACGCGGGCACGGAATGCCGCGTCAGGGGCGGGCGGTGGCGCCCGCGCTGGCGCGTCGGTAGGCGTCCCAGCTCGTCGTCTTGTAGTGGCCGTCGCCGATGAAGCGCAGGACGCCGAGGAACTGGTCGGGCTTGACGAAGCCGGGCACCTGCGTGACCAGCGCGCCGTCGGCGGCGAAGAACAGGGTCGTCGGGTAGCCGGTGATGCGGAACGAGTCGGCGAACTGGCGATGCGTGCTCTCGACCCCGCCATAGTCGACGCGACTGTCGTCGTCCTCGGCGTCGACCCGGGCGGCGATGAACTTGCGCCCGACGAACTCGCGCACGGCCGGGTCGGCGTAGGTCGCCTTGTCCATCTTCCGGCACCAGCCACACCACCTGGTCTGGACGTCGACCAGGAGTGGCCGGCCCGTGCGCTTCGCCTCGGCGAGGCCCTCCTCGAGGTCGGTCCAGCGGATCTTCTCGACCTCGATGTCGGCCGCCATGTCGGCCGTCGGAACGGCGGCCCCGCCCCCGGCACTGCCCCCCCGGATCAACTTCGGTGACGGCCCCTCGGCCTGTTCGGCGGCCGGAGAGGCAAACACGAACCCGACGAGCAGGGCGAGCGGAGCCACACGGACGGAACGCATGGCGGCAGCCTAGCACGTGGCCGAAACGGGCCTCAACCGCGCCCCCGGACGGTGTGATCGATCGCAGCGGTCGGGTCCGTGGGATCGAACACGACCGCGCACCAGCGCTTGTCGCCGTCGAACTGCCCCGGGTTCACCACCCGCGTGCGCCCGATCGTGTCGTGGAAGCGTCCCGAGACCGTCGGGCTCTCGTGGATGTGCCCCGACAGGGACCACGGCGGCTGGTACTGCTCGAGAAACGCGCGCAGCGCGCGCGAGCCCACGGGCGCGCCGCCGTGGATGCGGTCGCAGGCGGTGTCGAAGGGCGGCGAGTGGACGACGAAGACCGTGCGCGCGGGATCGGTGCGGGTCGCCAGAGCGGTGAGGGCGTCGGCGATGGTGGCGCCGCGGGCGCCTGGGTCGAAGCGGAACGCCTCGAGACCCTCGGGCGTCGAACGCCAGCCATCGAGCCTGAGGCCGGGCGGCGAATCGGCCGTGTCGAAGCGCTCCCAGTCCTTGATCCCGAACGGCGTGATCGGCACCCACGACAGTCCCGCCAGCGCCAGGCCGCCCTCGGCGGGTCCGAGTTCGTGGACGCGATCGTGCAGCACCGACCACAGAGCGGGGTCACCGTCAGTGAACACGTCGTGGTTCACGGCCCAGTCGTCGTTGCCCATGAGGATGAACAGGCGCACGCCCGGCGCCGCGGCGCGCACCCGCTCGGCATAGGCGCGGAAGGGCCCGGTCCAGAACGCGCGCTGCAGCGACGGTCCGTCGAATGCCCCGGCGTGGGGACCCAGGTCGCCGCCCAGGATCACGACCGACGGGCGGTGCGCCTCGGCCGCGGCGACGAGCGCTTCGTAGAACGGAGGATACCCGTGAAGGTCCGAGGTGAAAATCCAGCGTCCCACGGGAGGCGACTCGCCTAGACGCGAACCACGATCGCCTCGCGGCGCTTGCTCAGCGACGGGAAATCGATCGCCCGGAAAAGCGTGATCCTGCCCGCATACGAGACCTTCACGATGTACGAGTCGCCGGCCGTGCCCGCCAGGACCCCGTAGGCGACGGAGAACAGGAACTTCCCACCTCCCGAGGTCATGCCCTCGCCGAGGATGTTCGGCGTCCCGTACTCCTGCACCGACACCAGCGCACCGTCGAGCGCCAACCCGCTGGTCGCGTCCTCGACCTTTATGTCGTAGAGCGTCGAGTCGGCGCTCGGGGTGGCCAGGTCGTGCCGCAAGTCGAACGAGATCGGCGGCCCGTCGCTGCCGGTCACGTTCATGTGGGCGAACACGGCATCGGCGGGGATCCCGATGGTCAGCTTCCGCGTGATGATGAGGTCCTTGATCGTGATCGTCTGCAGCGTGTCGCCCGACATCCCGACGTTGCATTCCTCGTCGGCCGTATAGCGGACCAGCGGCGTGATCACGTACACGCGAGCTGTGTCGGGGCCCTCGAGGCGGAGCTCGAGTCCGCCACGGGCCTCGCAACCGTTGTGGAACACGGTCTGAACCTTGACGCGCACGTCCATGACGACGGTGGTGAGCGTGTCCGTGGGCACGCCGTTCACCTTGATCGTGTCGTTGCGCGTCGTGTAGCTGGTCACGTCGTAGGCGATGCCGGGCACCGGCAGCGCGTTCTGGATGGTCCGCCCCTCCTCGCTGCAGCCCGCGAGCACAGTGGCGGCGGCGGCGGCGAGGACCAGGGCGGCAAGGCGGACACGGGAGAAAACGCGGGGGAATCGTGCAGTCTGGGTCATGGATCGACGATAGCACACCCCTCCGCGTCGGCAGGAGCCCCGGCAGGACCCCGGCTTGACCCCCGGTCGGGAGAGCCGCCATACTTTCGGGGTCGACACTCGCCGCCCCACCCGCCGTCCCCCGGACGGCTCCGTTCAGGAAGGAAGGCATGAGCCCTCAGCGCAGCCCGTTCGTTGCCCTTGCGTCTCCGCTCCTCGCTGTCGCGCTCCTGGTCATCGCCCTCTTTGCTTGCGCGCACTCCGCCGCCGCCCAGTCGGCGGCGACGCAAAGCGCGTCCCGCTTCCGGAATCCCGGATTCGAGGACGGCGGGATGTTCAATCCGAGCGACTGGGACACCACGCTCGCCGGCGTGCCCACGGTGCTCTTCTACTGGGATCCCGACGTAGCGCGCAGCGGCACGCGCTCGGCCAGCCTCGTCAATGCCGGCGACGTGATCCCGATCTGGCACAACTGGAACCAGATGCTCCCGCACGCCGGCGACCTGGTCGGGCGCGACCTCGAACTCACGGTCTGGGTTCGTTCGGCGCAGATGAGCGGCGGCCGCGGCTACGTGATGCTGCAGGCCTACCGCGACACGGTGATGAACAAGGCACTGGACGAGGGCACCACCCGCGAACAGGCGCGCGTGACGATGGGCTACAAATTCGCCGACGATCCGCAACTCGAGACCGGCTGGGCGCGCCAGTACTTCTCGGCTGACATCGAAGAGTGGACGCCGAAGACGGTGCGCATGTACGTGCCGCCGACCACGAACCTGGTGATCATCCGGTTGGGCATCTTCGGCAGTGGGCAGGTGTGGTTCGACGACGCGCAGCTGGCGATCAAGCCGGCGGCGACGACGGTACTGCCCCTGGGCAAGAACCTGCTGGCCAATCCGGGATTCGAGCAGCCGCTCGACGAGTGGGAATTCTCGATGCCGCCCACACCACAGGCGACCATCGCGCGCGATTCGTCGGTCGCCCACACGGGCCGCTTCTCCGCGAGGTACACGGCGCCGGTCAAGGCGGCGTTCCCGACCTACATGAACACCTGCCAGGTGTGGAACGCGCGCAACCTGTCGGGCCGCCGCGTGCGCCTGTCGGGCTGGGGCAAGACCAACGGTGTGATCGACAGCGCCTTCCTGAGCGTGGCCGCGTCCGGGCTGTACGGCGTTGTCCGCTCGCTCGCCGGAGACGCGTTCACGGGCACGCAAGACTGGTCGTTCTACTCGGTCGAGTTCGACGTGCCGAAGGACACCTACACCGTGTGGGCCCGCGCCGGCGCGCACGCGTCGCCGGGCACGACGTGGTGGGACGACCTCAAGTTCGAGGTGCTCGGCGCCTCGCCCGGGGCCGAATCCAAGACCGCGCCCAAAACCGCCCCCAAGACCGCGACGGGGCGCTGACGATCCCGACCGCACTGGTCCCGCAGGTCGGACGCGAGATCCTGTCCGACTTCGAGCGCGCCTCGCGCCTCGAATGGCTGGTCACCAACGGGCGCGGCGGATACGCTGCGGGCTCGGCCGTGGGGGCGGCGACACGCCGCTACCACGGCCTTCTCGTCTCCGCGGTGCACCCCCCCACCGCTCGCGTCGTGACCATCTCGCACCTCGAGGAGACGCTGCAGACGCGCGACGGCGCGGTCGCGTTGTCGAGCCACCAGTGGCCGGGCGCGGTCTCTCCACTCGGGCACCTCAACCTCGAATTCTTCACGGTCAATCGCCGCCCGACATGGCGCTGGTGGGTCGGCGAGCACGTGCTCGAGAAGTCGCTGTTCATGATCCACGGACGCGAGACGAGCCTGATCGAGTACCGCCTGCTCGACGGCCCGACGTGCGAGCTCGACCTGCGCCCCTTCGTCGTCATGCGCGACCACCATGCCCTGATCCGTGAGAACCGCGCGCTTCGCACCACCGCGGATGTCCTCGACGGGCGCGTGCGTCTGCGCCCGGCGATCGACCTGCCTGCCCTGTGGCTGTGCCCGAGCGCGGGGCGCTTCCTGCCGTGGCCGGTGTGGTACCAGAATTTCGAGTATGCGTTCGAGCTCGAGCGCGGCCTCGAGTTCCGTGAGGACGCGATGTCGCCGGGACCGTTCGCGGTGTCGCTCGAGCCGCAGGGACGCTTCGTGCTCGCGCTCTCGACCGAGCCCGAGGACGGCGGCCACCTGCCGCCCGCCGGCGCGGGGCTCGAGCGCTTCGCCGACGCGGCGTGGGCGGTCGAAAACGAGCGGCTCGAGGATCTGGAGCGGGCACCGGCGCGGGCGCGCGGCGGCGGCCCTGCGGGCGGCGCTGCGCCGAGCCTCGGCAGCGACGAACGCCGCCTGCCCGCCGATGCGCTCGCGCTCCTGGCCCGCGCCGCCGACCAGTTCCTGGTCGAGGGCGTGCATGGCCCGACCGTGATCGCCGGCTACCCGTGGTTCACCGACTGGGGCCGCGACACGATGATCGCGCTGCCCGGCCTGCTGCGCGCGACCGGTCGCCTCGACGCGGCGCGCGGCATCCTCGGCACGTTCGCCCCGTTCATCGCCGATGGCCTGCTGCCCAATCACTTCGCCGAGGGGCGCGGCGGCGAGCCCGAGTACGGCACGATCGACGCCGCGCTGTGGTTCGCCGTCGCCGCCGACGCGTACGTCGCGCAGTCCGACGACGACGCGTTCCTCGATGCGGTGCTCGCTCCGGCCCTCGAGGCGATCCTCGAGGGCTACACCGACGGCACGCGCTTCGGCATCGGTGCCGCGGCCGACGGGCTGATCGAGGGCGGCGCCGACGGCCACGCGCTCACCTGGATGGATGCGAAGATCGACGGCCGTGCGGTCACGCCGCGGCGCGGCAAGACGGTCGAGATCAACGCCCTGTGGCACAACGCCTGGGACACGCAGGCCCGCTGGTGCGAGCGCCGCGGCCGCGCCGCCGAGGCGCGGGCCGCGCGCGATCGCGCGGCAGCGATTCGCGCCGCGTTCGCCGCCGCCTTCTGGAGCCCCGCGCTGGGGTGGCTGGCCGACGTGGTCGACGACCTCGGCCCCGACCCCGCGCTGCGCCCGAACCAGCTCTACGCGATCGGCCTGCCCGCGCCGTGCGTCGATGGTGCAATCGCCGCGCGCGTGCTCGAAGCGGTCGAGCGGCGGTTGCTGGCGCCGCACGGGTTGCGCACGCTCGCGCCGGGCGACGCGGCCTACCGCCCCTTCTACACCGGCGCCCCGCCCGTGCGCGACGAGGGCTACCACAACGGCGTGGTCTGGCCGTTCCTGCTCGGGCCCTACCTGAACGCACACTTTCGCGTGCGCGGCCGCTCGGCCGCCACGCGCGAGCATGCCCGCCGCGTGCTCGAGCCGCTGGTGCACCACCTGGCGCACGACGGTTGCCTCGGATCGATCTCGGAGGTGTTCGACGGCGATGCGCCGTTCACGCCGCGCGGCTGCTTCGCCCAGGCCTGGAGCGTGGCCGAGCTGGCGCGGGTGTGGATCGAGGAGGAGCTGTAGCTCCTAGAACTGCCGGCGCAGCCACATCCCCAGCGGCTGATCCGCCGCCGTCAGGATCTTCACCGTCGTCGCCAGCGCCATCAGCACGAGCAGCGGGCGGATCAGCCGCGCGCCCCACGTGATCGCCGCGCGCGAGCCCAGCCACGCGCCCAGCACCTGCCCCGCAACCATCACCAGCCCCGCCGCCCACACGATCTCGCCGCCGAACAGGAACACGCCGAACGCCGCGCCGTTGCTCGCCACGTTGAGGAGCCGCGCGTGCGCGGTGGCACGGCGCAGCCCCAGGCCGAGCAGGCCGACCAGCGCGAGCGTGAAGAACGCGCCCGCTCCCGGACCGAAGAAGCCGTCGTAGAAGCCGATCGCCGTCACGGGCAGGAGCGCGAACCACGTCATCGACAGGCGCGGCGGGGTCTCGTGGTCGGCGACGCGCGGCGAGAACAGGAAGTAGAGCGAGGCGCCGACCAGGAGCACGGGGATGATCGCCCGCGCCACGCCGGGGTCGACGTGGCTCACCACCAGCGCGCCGACAAGGCCGCTGAGCGCCGCGGTGGCGACCGCCGGGGCGAACGTGCGCAGCTCGAGGTGGCCCGCCCGGCCGAACGTGAGCGTCGAAGCGAGGGCGCCGGCGAAGCCCTGGAGCTTGTTGGTGGCCAGGGCGGGGACAGGCGGCAGTCCCGCCCACAGCAACGCCGGGATGGTCACGAGACCGCCGCCGCCGGCCACGGCGTCGACGAATCCGGCGGTCACGGCCGCGAGGAAGAGGAGTCCGAGCGTTTGGGGAGTCACGTCGAGCGCCACCGTACAGGGGTCGGACACGCGGCGCCACCGCGTCGACGCGGGATTGCGAGGACAGCGAGGACGGCGTCGCGCGGACCGCGTCTCTCGGCTAGAATGCGGCCCATGCAGGTCACCCCGTGAAAGTCATCCTCCTCGCTGGCGGTCTGGGCACGCGCCTGGCCGAAGAAACCTCCGTGCGCCCCAAGCCCATGGTCGAGATCGGCGGCCGGCCGATCCTGTGGCACATCATGAAGGGCTACGCGCACCACGGTTTCTCCGAGTTCATCGTCGCGCTGGGCTATCGCGGCGACGTGATCAAGGAGTGGTTCCTCCGTCACAACGAGCTGATGAACGACCTCACCGTCGACCTGTCGAAGGGGGTCACGACCGTACACTCGGCGCGCCAGCCGGGGTGGCGCGTGCACCTGGTCGACACCGGTGCCGAGACGATGACCGGCGGCCGCATCCGCCGCCTGCGCCAGTGGATCGGCGACGAGACGTTCATGGCGACGTATGGTGACGGCGTCGGCGATGTCGACCTGCCGGCGTTGCTGGCGTTCCACAAGAAACACGGGAAGCTCGCGACCGTCACCGGCGTCCATCCGCCGACGCGCTTCGGCCTGCTCGGCCTGACCGGCGACCAGGTGACGCACTTCGAGGAGAAGCCCGCCGGCGCCGAGGGTTGGGTCAACGGCGGCTTCTTCGTGTTCGAACCCGGCGTGTTCGACGTGATCGAGGGCGACCACGAGCCGCTCGAGCGCGGACCGCTGGAGCGCCTCACCCGCAGCGGCCAGCTCATGGCCTACCGGCACGAGGGTTTCTGGCAGCCCATGGACACGCTGCGCGAGAAGCAGGAGCTCGAGCGGTTGTGGGCAGGCGGCCGCGCGCCGTGGAAGGTCTGGGAGTCGTGAAAGTCGTCGTCACCGGCAACCTGGGCTATGTCGGCACCGTGCTCACGCCCCTGCTGGTCGCCCGCGGCCACGAGGTGCGCGGCCTCGACACGGGCTACTACGGCGACTGCCTGCTGGGTCCGGTCGACGAGACGAGCGTGGCGCACCAGGTGTTCCGCGACCTGCGAGCGGTCGAGCGCGCCGACCTGGTGGGCGCCGACGCGATCGTCCACCTAGGCGCGCTGTCGAACGACCCCATCGGCGAGCTCGATCCCCGGCTGACCGCCGACATCAACACCGGCGCCTCGATCCGCCTGGCACAACTCGCCCGCGACGCGGGCGTGCGCCGCTTCATCTTCGCCTCGTCGTGCAGCATCTACGGCTCCGGCGGCGGCAGGCAACTCGACGAGGACTCGACGATGAACCCGCTCACCGCCTACGCGCGCTCCAAGGTCGACACCGAGGTGGCGCTGCGGGCCATGGCCGGCGACGGCTTCTCGCCCGTCTTCCTGCGCAACGGCACGGCGTACGGCTACTCGCCGCGCCTGCGCGTCGACATCGTGGTCAACAACCTGGTCGCCTGGGCGGTCACCACGGGAAAGGTCGCGCTGGCCAGCGACGGCCGCGCCTGGCGTCCGCTGGTCCACGTCGAGGACATGGGCCGCGCGATGATCGCCGCCCTCGAGGCCAACGTGCGCCGCGTGCACGGCGAGGCGTTCAACATCGGCCGCGAGGCGGACAACCGCCAGATCCGCGACGTCGCCAATGCCGTCGCCGCCGCGGTGCCCGGCAGCGTCGTCACGTTCGCCGAGGGCGCAGTGAGCGACTCCCGCGACTACAACGTGAGCTTCGCCCGCGTGCGCGCGGCGCTGCCCGACTTCAAGCCGCAGTGGTCGGTCGAGTCGGGCATCGTCCAGCTGCGCGATGCGTACCGGAAATTCGAGTTGAGCTATGAACGATTCGACGGCCGCGAGTTCACCCGCCTGAAGCAGCTCCTCCACCTGCGCCGCCTGGGGCGGCTCGACGAGGACCTGAGCTGGACGGGCCCCACAGCCTGACCCGAGGACCTGCGATGATCTTCACCGAGACTCCGCTCGCCGGCGCGTTCGTGATCGCGCTCGAGACGCGCGACGACGAACGCGGCTTCTTCGCCCGCGCCTTCTGCCAGAACGAGCTCGCCGAACACGGTCTCGAGACGACCGTGGCGCAGGCGAACCTGTCCTACAACCATCGCAAGGGCACGCTGCGCGGGTTGCACATGCAGAACCCGCCGCACGGCGAGGACAAGATGGTGCGCTGCATCAGCGGCGCCATCTACGACGCGATCGTCGACCTGCGTCCCGGCTCGCCCACCTACCGGCAGTGGTTCGGCGTCGAGCTGTCGGCGGCGAACCGCCTCATGCTCTACGTGCCCAAGGGCTTCGCCCACGGCTACCAGTCACTGACCGACGGCAGCGAGGTCCTCTACATGGTCACGCAGTTCTACACGCCCGGCGCCGAGCGTGGCCTGCGCTGGAACGACCCGGCGTTCGGCGTTGCCTGGCCGCTGCCGGATCCCATCCTCTCGGAGAAGGACGCCGCGGCCCCGGACTTCACGCCGTGAAAGCGCTCGTCACCGGTGGCACCGGCTTCATCGGCTCGCAGGTCGTGCGCGCGCTGCTCGCCGCGGGGCACGACGTCCGCGTCGTCGCCCGCGACGGCGCGTCCCGCACGCGGCTCGCGGACGTCGAGAAGAAGATCGAGTGGGTGAGCGCGGATCTGTTCGCGGGCCACGACGACGACGCGGCAGTGGCGAAGGCCGCGGAGCTCGCGCATGGCGTCGATGTTTGCGTGCACTCGGCCTGGTACGCGGTGCCGGGCAAGTACCTGGAGGCGAGCGAGAACCTGGCTTGTGTCCGTGGATCGCTTGCGCTCCTGCGTGGGCTCGTCCTGGCGCGCGTTCCCCGCGCCATTCTCACAGGCACCTGCTTCGAGTACGACTTCGACTTCGGCTGGCTGTCCGAGGACACCCCAACGCGCCCCGCCAGCCTGTACGCCGCGGCGAAGTGCGCGACGCGCCTGCTGGCCGAGCCGCTGGCGAAGGCCGGCGGTATCGAGCTCGCGTGGGTGCGACCGTTCTACCAGTACGGGCCGCACGAGGATGCGCGGCGCCTGGTGCCCTACGTGATCGACACGCTGCTGGCGGGCAAGGAAGCGGGCGTGACGCGCGGGCTGCAGGTGCGCGACTTCCTCCACGTCGCCGACGTCGGCGCGGCCATCGCCGCGGTGGCGACCACGAAGGGCCTCACGGGCGCGGTCAACATCGGCTCCGGGCGCCCGGTGACGGTGCGCGAGATCGTGGCCACCATCGCCGACGTGCTCGGCTGCACCGACCGGGTGAAGTTCGGCGCGCGGCCCGACAATCCGACCGACCCCCCGTTCATCTGCGCCGACACGCGCCGCCTGGTCGAGGCGACCGGCTTCGCGCCGCGCTTCGACCTGGCGAGTGGCCTCGCCGACACGATCGCCTGGCGGCGCGCCCACCCGTGATCACGGTCGGCATCCCGGTCTACAACCGGGCGTCGCTGGTCAGGATCGCCGTCGAGTCGGCGCTGCGCCAGCCGCAGTCGGCCGACGAGCTCGAGATCCTGGTCGTCGACAACGCCTCGACCGACGGCACGTGGGAGGTGCTGAACGGCTACCGCGATCCTCGCTTGCGGCTGGTGCGCAACGACCGCAACCTGGGCCTGTTCGGCAACTTCAATCGCTGCCTGTTCCTCGCCCGCGGCGAGTCCGTGCTCACCCTCTGCTCCGACGACAGGCTCAGCGACGGCTTCCTCGAGCCGGCGCGGCGGCTGCTCGAAGCGCGGCCCGACGTGGCGATCGTCAGTTCGCGCGGCCGCGCCACCGACGAGGTCAACGGCACGTCCTTCGCGCTGGGCAACACGCTGCCCGCCGGGGTGTACGGCCCCGAGGACGCGATCGTTGCCGCCCTGTGGGCCCTGGCGACCTACTTCCACAATCCATTCAACTATCCGTCGGGGCTACTGGTGCGCACGGCGGTGGCGCAGGCCAAGGGCGGGATGGACGAGGCCCTGGGCTTCGCCTCGGACGTGAAGCTCTACCTGTCGATGCTCGAGGACAACGGCCTCGCGATCCTCGATCGGCCGGGTTGCGAGGTGCTGGTCCACACCGGGGCGCAGGCGATCAAGTCGTTCGGCGATCCGCGCTGGGTCCGGGAGTTCGTGGCATTGTTCGATCCGTACGCGCCGTTGCTGGCCGCGCGCGGCGTCGACGGCTACACACGCGCGCACCTGGGCGGCTACCTGCTGGGGACCACGCTGCGCCGCCGCGTACGCGGAGAACGCCTGATCGCCGAGAACTTCCATTCCGAGTTCCGCCGCCGCGGATATTCGCTCCTGCCGTCGCTCGCCGCACTGGCCGACAGCGTGCAGAAACGCGCCCGCCTGCGCCGCGACGGCCCGGTCACGAGCCCGGTGCCGGTGCGCCCGCAGCCGCTTCCGTCGCCCATCTCCTAGGCGGCGCTCACCCCTGTCTCAACGTCGATCGCGAACGAGCACGTGGCGCACGTGGTGCGCACGTTCTTGCCGAATGGTCCCATCACCTCGAAGGTGCGGGGTTCGACACAACGCGGGCAGGCGCCCGTCAGTGCCACGATCGAGGCATGCTCGCGCAGGCGACGCAGGGCAAAGATCGGCGCGGCGATGAGGAATCCCGGGACCAGCACGAAGTGGGCGATGGGCAGGAAGACGCAGACGGCGGCGAGCAGGACGCAGACTCCGGCCACGCGCAAGGCACGTCCGCCGCGTTCGGCGGCGTCGCGGGTGCGAACCCGGGCCGTGCCATCCTGCCGGGGCAGGCCGAAGATATGGAGCCGAACCGGGACTTCGTGTTCGATCGAGGCCATCGCATCCTCCAGAGGCTCGACCTCCCCTTCGCTCAGGATGCGCCTGCGGCCCCCGCCGGTGCAACCGTCGGCGCCGGTCGCGTCACCCGGGCGGCGAGGAGTGCGCCCGCCACCAGCATTGTCGAAGCGAGCAGGAACGGCGCGCCGGGCAGGTGAAGATCCGCGCTCTTGCCGATGAAGCGCGCGAACACGGCGGTGAAGATCGGCGGCCCGATCATGCCCGTGATGCCCACCAGGCTGCCGTTGATGCCCTGCAGGCGGCCCTGCTCGGTCGCGTCCACGCGGCGCGTCATCAGGCTCTGCATCGAGGGGCCGTTGAGGCCGATGAGCGCGAACACCGGAATCCCCGCCCAGAACCAGACAGGGCTCGGCGCCAGCCCGTAGACGACCATGCCGAACGCGCCGCACAGGAGCCCCGTGATCAGCGCGCGGCGCTCGCCGATCGCGCCCACGATCACGCGTACCAGACCGCCCTGCACGATGATGCTGCACACGCCGACGGCCCCCAGCGTCAGGCCAACCGTCGTCGTCGTCCAGCCGTAGCGATAGCCGGTGTAGAGCACGAACACGGTGTTCAGCACCTGGTGCGCGAGCCAGTAGAGGAAACTCACGCCGACCAGCCCGGTGAGCCCGGGTCGGGCCCGCAACAGCCCGAGGGCGCTGAACGGATTCGCCCGAGCGAGCGACACCGGGGCACGTCGCTCGGCCGGCAGCGACTCGGGCAACACGAACAGGCCGTACGCCGCATTCGCCAACGTCAGCCCACCGGCGACCCAGAACGGCAGGCGGATGTCGATGCCGCCGAGGACGCCGCCCAGCGCCGGCCCCAGCACGAAGCCCAGGCCCCACGCCGCGCCGATGCGCCCGAACGCGGCCGCGCGATGCTCGGGCGCCGTGATATCGGCGACGTAGGCCGCAGCCGTCGTCCAGCTTGCGCCGCAGATCCCCGACAGCACGCGTCCGACGAACAGCCAGGCGAGGTTCGGCGCCAGCGCCATGAGCACGTAGTCGAAAGCCAGCCCGAAGTTCGAGAGCAGGATCACCGGCCGCCGGCCGAAGCGATCGGACAGAGACCCGAGCAGCGGCGAGCAGACGAACGACATCAGCGCCCACACGCTGGCGAACAGGCCGTAGATGCCGGCTGCCCGCGCGGTGTCGCCGGCGACGAACGCCTCGATCAGCCTGGGCAGCACCGGGATGACGATGCCCAGGGCGAGCACGTCGAGCACGACCGTGATGAAGATGAAGGCCAGCGACGGGGTGCGCTTCACGAAACGACGGGCATGGTGGCGGTTCTCTCCGGGTCGATCGAGGGGTGGCGCGCATCGTACCGGAAACGACGCCGCCCCGGGGATCGCTCCCCGGGGCGGCGCGCATTCCTGCGAATCGCGACTACGGCAGCAGCACCACGTCCGTGCGGAACGTTCCGCCCGCGGTGCGCGCCGACACGTAGTACTTGCCCGCGCCGACAGCGCGTCCGGCCGCGTTCAGCCCGTCCCAGCGCACGGAGTGCAGGCCGGCGCCGAGCGTCCCGTGCGCGAGCGAGCGCACGTGAGCGCCGCGCACGTCGTAGACGGTCACGTCGACATCGCCGCGCGTCGGCAGCGCCAGCTCGATCGCCGCGCGACCGCTGCGCGTCGGGTTCGCGCCGGCCATGCGCAGGCCGTAGCTCCGCGGCGCGACCGGATCGGTCGCCACCAGGGTGCTGACGACCAGCTCGACCGGCACGTCGACGGCGCCCTCGTCCGGATCGTTGCTCGACGCATGGAGGTTGCCCAGGTACGTGCCGAGCTCGAGGCCCGTCGCGTCATAGCCGACGGTCAGGTCCACCGAGCCCCCGGCCGGAACCGTCCCGGCCTGCGGGGTGATCGACAGCCACTCGGGCGTCCGCGTGAACTGCACCGCGAGGCCGTCGTGGGCGTAGTCGGTGTTGAACGTCGCCATGAGGCCGATGTCGCGGGTCTCGTTCTGGATGCCGACCGTCGCCGAGTTCTTCGGCGGGGTCATCGCCAGGTACTGGTACACGATCTTCCCGCTCGGGTAGAGGATCGCCTGGTACGTGTACGGTCCGCCCGCGGGCGCGCCCGACGTCCAGTGCGGCACGCCCACCCACGACACGATGAAACGCGAGCCGTCGTTGTGCGTCCACACGGCGCCGGTCGTGCGCAGGTCCATGTCGTCCCAGAACGGGGCGACGAGGCTCTTCGGCACGCGGGAGCCGGCGCTCGGCAGCGCCTGGTTCGAGTACGCGCTGTCGGTCTCGGTGAACGACAGCCAGCCGTTCGTGCAGATGTTCACGGTCGTGTGCGACGCCCCGTAGAACGGGAAGGCGAACCCGATCGGGATGCCCACCTTCGTCCGGTCGTCCGCGGCGAACCCGCCGAGCGGCGTGCCGATGCCGGTGATGTCGACCCAGGCGAACGCCGGGCCGCCCGACTCGTCACTGTCCTTCCACTTGTAGCCGAACGCGTCCGGTCCGCCGCTCGACGAGATGCCGGGGCGCGGATCGGCGTCGTACTTGCCCAGGGCCAGCGCCTCGTACTTGATGAAGCTCTGGCCGGCCGCGTCGACGCTGGCGCCGAGCGTCCAGTCGAGCGGGCTGCCGCCCGTGTTCTGGATCGTGAGCACCTGGCCGGTCTGGTCGTCGGGCAACTGGATCGACGACATCGACGGCGCCGACGCCGCGACGTCCGGCGCGACCAGGCCCTGGCCGTCCAGCACCACGATGCGGAACTGCGTGTCCGGATCGTTGCTCTTGATCGTCAGCGTCGCCGGATAGGCCTGCTCGGCCGCCGGGTTGAAGCTGACGTCGACGATCGCGGAACCGAGCGGCGGAATCGAGAACTGGTTCGCGCTCGGCGTGTAGACGGGACTGCTCGACGTCACCTCGTCGACCACCAGGTCGTCCGTGCCGGTGTTCTGGATCGACACCTGGCGGATCTGCGGGTAGCCCATGAACACCGGCCCGAAGTCGATCGGGTCCGGCGCCGCGATGATGTCGGGGACGCCGACGACGTGCAGCAGGCAGGCCACGTCGTACGCCGGGACGACCGGGTCGTTCGAGTTGACCCGGAGCGCTCCCTCGTAGTCGCCGCCGTACAGCCCGGCCGCGTTGAAGCCGACCGTGATGTCGACGTAGGCGCCGGGCGTGACGGTGCCCCCGGACGGCGAGGCCGTCAGCCAGGTGGCCGGCGGCGTGAAGCGCACTGCCTTTCCGTTCGCGATCCAGCCGCTGTTGTTGAAGACGACCTGCAGGCCGTCGGTCCGGGCCGCGTCCTGGATGCCGATCGTGTGGCTCGCGTTCGTCGCCGTGCCGATCGACTGGTACTGGTAGATCACGCGGCCGTCCGGATAGAGGTGCACCTGGAACGTGTTCGGCGCCGACTCGGTGTAGCGCGGCACGGCCTGGTACTGGACGATCAGCTTCGTGCCGTCGAACTCGTAGTACGCGTCACCCGCGGTGCGGAAGTCGAGGTCGTCCCAGAACATGGCGAGCAGGTTCGCGGGGACGCCCGTCCCGGCGTTCGGCAGCGTCGTGTTGGAGAACGCCGCGCCCGTGGCGGTGAACGAAAGCCAGCCGTTGGTGCAGGCCCGGAACGTGTTGAACGTCGTCCCGTAGAACGGGAACGAGAACCCGATCGGGAACGGTCCCAGGTTCTGGTCGTCGCCGGTGAAGGCGATCGGCGTGCCGGTCCCCGAGATGTCGATCCACGAGTAGGTCGGGCCGCCGGGCTCGTCGCTGTCCGCCCAGCGGTAGCCGAACGTGTCCGGACCACCCGCGGCCAGCGGAGCCGGCCCGGTGACGACGTCCGCCTCGCCCTTGCCGATCGGGATGTTCTGCGCGTCGTCGTCGGCCGGCCGCCCGCCGCGGGCCGCCGAGCCGATCGTCCCCGCGGCGCTCGTCGTCAGCGTCTCGAGCGAGAACGTGAGGTCGGACCCGCCGGTGTTCTCGATGCGCATCGTCCGCGAGACCGCCGTGTTGGTGTTCAGCGTCTCCTCGAAGTTGCGCGGGTCGACCGCGAAGCTCGGCGCGACCACCGCCTCGCCGTCCGCGTGGACGACCAGGGTCGGCGTGTCGGGGTCGTTGCTCGAGATCGTGATGTCGGCGTCGAGCGTGCACGGGTTCGGCGGCCACCAGGTCAGGACGACGTTCTGCGACGCGCCCGCCGCCACGTCGAAGACGTCGGGCAGCGCGGTGAGCGCGCCGCTGCACGATCCGGCGATCGCGATGCCGGTGACCGACAGCAGATCGGTGCCGTTGTTGGTCACGACCACGGTGCGCTGGTACGTGCCGTCCTCGTAGCGCGTGCCGAAGTGGCTCGTGTCGGGCGTCGCCACGATGTTCGGCGCGCCGATCACGGTCAGCTCGGTCGCCACGAGCCGCGGCGAATCGTCGGGGTCGTTCGACTGGACGACGACGTTGCCGTCGTAGACGCCGCCATTGAGGCCGGTCGCGTCGAACGAGACGGTCAGATCCTGGCTCTGGCCCGCGTCGATGCGGCCGGACGCCGGCGACACGGTCATCCACTGGCGCAGCGGGATGATCTGCACGGCCAGGTTGTCGTGCACGTAGCTCGCGTTGAAGGCGACGTTGAGCCCGACCGTTTCGGTCGCGTTCTGGATGCCCGTCGTCGCGCTGTTCGTCGGCGAGGACATGCTCAGGTACTGGTAGCGGATCTCGCCCGAGGGGTAGAGCAGGATCTGGAACGAGTACGGCCCGCCCGCCGAGTAGCGCGGCGCGCCGATCCACGAGACGATGAAGCGCGAGCCGTCGTTATGCGTGAAGACGCGCGGCGTCGCGCCGAAGTCGAGGTCGTCCCAGAACGGCGCGAGCATGTTCTGCGCGCCGCCCGTGGTCGGCAACTGGCCGTTGCCGTACGGCGTGCCGGTGTCGGTGAACGTCGCGAAGCCGTTCGTGCAGACGCGCAGGGTGCTGAACGCGTTCCCGTAGAACGAGAACGAGAATCCGAGCGGCACGGCCGCGGACAGCGCGTCGTCGCCGGTGAGCGGCAACTGCGTGCCGACGCCGGTGATGTCGACCCACGAAAACGTCGGGCCGCCCACCTCGTCGCTGTCGACCCAACGGTAGCCGAACGCGTCCGGCCCGCCGCTGCCGAGCACGCCCTGCCGCGGGTCCATCGCGCCCTTGGCGAGCGTCATGTCGGGCTGCGCCGGCAGCGTCTCGACCTCGAAGCCGGGCGTATGGCCCGCGCCGAGGATGAGCTGCGGCAGCGGCGCCGTCCAGTCGAGGCGACCCTGGCCGACGTTCGAGATCGTCAGCGACTGCTGCGCCTGCGCGCCGGTGAGCAGCGTCTGCGCCAGCGACGACGGCGCGATCGCGATCTGCGGCTCGCCCAGCGTCGTGCCCGTCGCCACGTTCGAGATGGGCCCGGCGTTGCCGAACTCGTCGAGCGCGCGGAGCGCGAAGTAATAGAGGGTGTTGAACGTGAGGCCCGGCACCTCGGCCGTCTCGGCCGAGCCGACCGGCAGCGGATCGGGGCCCTCGACCTCGGTCGCCGCGTAGAACGCGACCGAATCGGGAATCGGCGAGGTCGACCAGCGGATGTCGTAGCGCGACGCGGTGCCGACGCCGCCGTCGTCGCCGGTGGCGGTCCAGGTCAGGCCCATCGTCGTCGAGCCCGGGCTGTCCGTCGCGAGGTCGGCGACCGGGCCCGGCGCCGTCGAGTCCGGATCGGCGATGGCGAGGAACACGTTGAGCCGCGCGCCCGTCAGGACGCGGCCGGCCAGCGCCGGGATTGGGTCGGCCTTGAGCAGGATGAGCTGCTTGACCTGCAGCGGCGAGGCGTTGGGGAAGCGGCCCCATGCCAGCGCGCAGGCGCCGGCGACGTGCGGCGTCGCCATCGAGGTGCCGGACAGGAGCTGGTAGCCGCCGCCGGGCTGGCACGACAGGATGTCGTCGCCGGGGGCGCCCAGGTCGACGCTGGTCGCGCCGAAGCTCGAGAAGCTGGCCAGGCCGTCGTTATGGTCGGTCGCCGCGACCGCGATGATGTACGGCGAGTCGTAGCTCGACGGGTAGTGCGGGCTCGCGTCGTTGTTCGACGACGAGTTGCCGGCCGCCGCGACGAACAGCTGTCCGGCCGCGCCGGCCGCGTTGATCGCGTCGAGCAGGGCCTGCGAGAAGCCGCCGCCGCCCCACGAGTTCGAGGTCAGCCGGCAGCCCAGCGCGATTGCGTACTGCACGCTCGAGATGGCGCCCTCGGTCGAACCCGATCCGCCCGCGGACAGGAACTTGATGCCGACCATCTTGACGTCCCAGTTGACGCCCGCGACGCCGACGCCGTTGTTGCCGACGGCGCCGATCGTGCCCGCGCAGTGCGTGCCGTGGCCGTTGTCGTCCATCGCGTCGCCGTCGTTGTTCACGAAGTCGAAGCCGCGGATGTCGTCGACGTAGCCGTTGTTGTCATCGTCGACGCCGGTCGTGCCGCTCGCCTCGACTGCGTTGATCCACGCGTTCGCCGCGAGGTCGGGGTGGTTGTAGTCGTACCCCGTGTCGATGATGCCGACGAGCAGGTTGGGGTCGCCGGTGAACAGGTCCCACGCGCTCGTCGCCCGGATGTCGGCGCCCGGCGTCCCGCCGGTCTGCCCGGTGTTGCGCATGCCGTACAGCTCGGAGAAGCGCGGGTCGTTCGGCGTCGCGTCGAGCGTGATCTCGTAGTTCGGCTCGGCGTACTCGACGTTCGGGTGACGGTTCAGCCGCTCGAGCGCCGCCTCGGTGCTCAGGCCGCGCGGCAGTTTGATGAACTCGGCGCGGATGAACGCGAAGTCCTTGACCTTGCGGCTGCCGTTGCCGAGGACCGCGCGGGCCGCGGCGCGCTCCTGCTGGCCCATGCCGGGCTTGAACTTGACGATGATCTCGCCGTCGATGGGCCGGCCGCGACGCATCTCGGACGAGCCTCCCTGGGCGGCTGCGTTCCCGGGGACAAGCCCCGAGATCGTCGTGGCCAGGGCCAGCGCGAGGGCCGCGAGCGCGGCCCCGGCACGGGACGCCCGGCGAAGGAGCGGGGTAGGGAAGGACATCGGGCACACCCTCCACGGCTGGGGGATCGGCGACACGCGCATGCGCGGGCACGGCAGCGAGGGTCGCCGGGCAAGGAGCAGGGCGACACACGGCGAAACGATGTGGGGACCTTCGAATCGGGGCGGCAAAAATGGTCTTCGGATGTGTGTGCAGCGCTCGGATGCCGTCCGGATTCGGATGACCCGGGGGGCACCCGGACAAAACAGGTTAGGCCCATGTCAGGCGAGGGTCAATCGCCAATGGTTGTGCCCACAAGATTCGGTCCGGGCCGCGGAACCCCGATTTCGGCCCGCAGCCCCACCGAATTTCAACAAGTTAGACCGCTTCGCCGCCGCTTTCGGCCGGGTTTGGGGCCCGGACCGAATTTCGTGGGCACAACCTACGCGCTTGCGCCCACCAGCTTGAGATCGACCTTCCGGGCCTGGTCGAAGCGGGCCGCGATGTCGGTCCAGTTCCACAGGCTCCAGGTCGCCTCGAAGAAGTCGGTCTTGCGGTTCTCGTACTGCAGGTACCAGGCGTGCTCCCACGCATCGAGCACCATGATCGGGATGCCGGCCTGCGTGATGTTCGACTGGTGGTCGTAGATCTGCACGGTGATCAGGCGGCCGAGCAGCGGCTCCCACACCAGCGCGCCCCAGCCCGAGCCCATCACGGTCGACGCGGCGGCGTTCATCTGCTTCTTGAAGATCGCGAACGATCCGAAGTCGCGCTTGATCTGCTCGGCCAGCGCGCCGGTCGGCTCGGGCTCGGCCTTGCCCGTGAGATTTTGCCAGAAGATCGTGTGGAGCACGTGGCCGGAGACGTTGAAGGCCAATCCGCGCTCGAGCGCCGGGATCGTCGCGAAGTCCTCCTTCGCGCGGGACTCCTCGAGCCGGTCGAGCAGGCCGTTCGCGTTCGTGACGTACGCGCCGTGATGCTTGTCATGGTGCAGCTCCATGATGCGGGCCGAGATGTGCGGCTCGAGCGCCGCGACGTCGAACGGCAGCGGCGGAAGAACGTATTTCGCCATGGGTGGTTCTCCTGGGTTCGGGGCTCGTCGGGTCGTGGAGGTCCGCAGTCTAGCACGCGGGCGGGCGCCGGTCGCGGGCCGCCCGGGCGGCCCGGAACACGTGCGCGTGCGCGGCAACCGTCGATTCGAGCGGCCGCCCGTAGCCCCCGCCCAGCGTGACGACGACCGGCAGGCCGCGCGCCTCGCAGGCGGCGAAGACGCGCTCGTCCCGGGCGGCGAGCCCGTCGTGGGTGAGGCGCAGCCGCCCCAGGCGGTCGTGCTCGTGCGCGTCGACGCCGGCCTGGTACAGGACAAAGTCGGGGCGGTGCCCGTCGAGCGCCGGCACGAGGTGCGCATCGAGCCGGGCGAGGAACGTGGCGTCGTCCGTCCCGTCCTCGAGCTCGACGTCGAGCGAGCTCCGTTCCTTGCGCAGCGGGTAGTTCGTCCGGGCGTGCATCGAAAACGTGAACACGGTCGGGTCCGCCGCGAACATCGCGGCCGTCCCGTTCCCCTGGTGGACGTCGAGGTCGACGATGAACGGCCGCGCCGCGCGTCCCTCGGCGCGCAGCCGCGCGATCGCCACCGCGTGATCGTTGAACAGGCAGTAGCCCTCGCCCCGGTCGGCGAACGCGTGGTGCGTCCCGCCGGCCAGGTTCCCGGCCACGCCGTGCTCGAGCGCCGCAAACGCCGCCCGGACGGTGCCGTACGTCGCGGCCCGCGCCCGGGCGACCAGCGCGGGCGACCAGGGCAGGCCCAGGCGCCGCACCTCGTCGACGGTCAGCCCGCCCGTGATCGCGCGCTCGACGTACGCCGGATCGTGCGCCGCGACCAGCCACTCGATCGGCGCCGGCTCGGAGAGCGTGACTTCCGCGGGAACGACGACGCCCTCCGCGAGCAGACGCTCGCGAAGGGCGCGGTACTTTTCCATCGGAAACGGATGCCCCGGGGGAAGCGGCACCTCGTACGCGTCGCTCGCCCAGAGGCGAAGCGGCCGTTCGGTCAGCGCGAACCCGAACTGTAGATCGACTTCAGGCGGCCCCACGAGGACGGCTGCACCGGCGTCGCCGCGGTGATCTGCCCGCGGATCTCGCCACCCGGATACGTCGTGGTGTGGATGTTCACGTAGAGCAGGCCGTTCTTGAGGCTGATGACATCGCCGGCCGGGATCGCCCACACGAGATTCACCGGCGAGCCGAGACCGAGGCCGAAGCGCACGCCGGCGTTGACGCCGGGAGCGGCCGGACCGTGAATGTGCGCCGCGGTCTGCGCGGAGCCGAGACCGGAGAACGAGACGCTGACCGACAGCGAGGTCTCGGCGTCGTTCAGCGTGAACGAGCCGGTGCCGCTGCCCGTCGACGGAGTCGGCACCTGGGCGCCATTGATGGTGGCCGCGAACTGGAGCGCCGCCGAAGCCGGAGGCGGAGCAAGCGCGAGGGTCAGCGCGATCGCCGCAGTGAACAGAAGACGCAAGCGCATGGGGAGGGCTCCTTATGGGCAAAGACACGACTGGGGATGTGAAGCCGTGCGAAGCGACGCGACCGGCCAGGCGATTCCGGGCCATCGGATCGGACATCCGCGATTCGGCCCGAGAACCGTAGCCCCGGGCGGGGCATTTGTCAAAACTCCCGTCGCGGGCCCGACCCCAATTGGACTTGCCCCCCCGGGGGGGCTGTCGATGATTCGGCCGGCTTCGGTGTTCTGCCGACGCGCAACGCCCGATCGTGCGCCAGGACAACAACCTGGCGTATTCCGGGTTGGGGGGCGATCGCGCCGCCCCCTTCGCGCGTTTCAGCGCGGCGGGGACGCCGCGTACGCGGGATAGAGCGCGGCGAGCTTCGCCTCGAGCACCTCGAGGTCCTTGCGCGCCGCGTTCGGGTCGACGTCGAGCGCGTTCTCGATGAGCGCCGCGCGGTCGACCAGTTGCTTCACCTCGGCAGCCTCCTGCGCGCGCTCGACCGGGACCCGCTCGGCCAGGCCCAGCAGCTGGGCCCGCACGTCCCCCGCCGCCATCTTCGCGCCCGGCAGGTCCATCACGGTCAGCGCGTAGCGCGCCTCGACCGCGCGGGCGCGCGCCTGCGTCGCGACGCCGATGCGGACCGCCTCGTCGCGCGCCGCCTGGACCTTCCGCATCTCGGGCTGGAACATGCCGAAGTACAGAGCGAGCGCCCCGCCGACGAACACCAGGTCGAGCGCGACGAACGCGAGGATCGCTTTCTTCGCCTGGTCCTTGAATCCGTTCATGCGCGGCCCCTCATCCCCGGCCGATGAGCCGGAGTCCCAGCGAACACAGCGCGGCGACGAGCGCCGCCATCGGCATGGTCAGGATCCATGCCCACACGATACGCCCGGCGATGCCCCACTTCACCGCCGAAAGGCGCCGCGTCGAACCGACGCCGACGATCGCGCCGGTGATCGTGTGCGTGGTCGACACCGGGATGCCGGTCAGCGTCGCGGCGAACAGCGTGAGCGCGCCCGCCGTCTCGGCGCAGAAGCCGCCCACCGGCTGGAGCTTGGTCAGCTTCATGCCCATCGTCTTGACGATGCGCCAGCCCCCCGCCATCGTGCCGAGCCCGATCGTCAGGTGGCTGGCCAGGACGACCCACAGCGGAACCTCGAACTCGCCGGTGAGGTGGCCCGTGGCGTAAAGCGCGACCGTGATGATGCCCATCGTCTTCTGCGCGTCGTTGCCGCCGTGGCCCAGGCTGAACGCCGCCGCCGAGAGCAGCTGCAGCCGTCGAAACAGCGTGTCGACCTTGCCCGGCGTCGACTTGTAGAAGATCCACGACACGGCGACCATGAAGATCAAGCCCAGCGCCATGCCCACCAGCGGCGACAGGACGATGAAC
>JANOEH010000065.1:0-18696 GCA_031413115.1 Candidatus Eiseniibacteriota bacterium
GCGGAATCTACCGCAGCGCATTGACGTCCAGCGGATGAGTCATGGGAATTCCGCCTGACCCGCTTAACGCCGGCGAGGGCGAGAGGCGGCGGCGCCAGACGGTGGCCTGCCGGATGCCGCCGACCGTGTCCTGTCGCACGACGCTCGCCAGGTACTCGAGATTCACCTGGTGAACGATGCCCGTGGCCGGGGGCACGACGCGGAAGTTGCGGAAGGCCTGCTGTCCCCAGCGCAGGAACTCGTAGCGCTCGCGGTTGCGCTCGAACTCGATCGCCGAATTCTTCGCCAGCGCGCCCGGCGTGCCGAAGTAGTCGACCTGCACCGAGTGATCGATCACCAGGTCGACGGGGACCAGCGGGTTGATGCGCGTGGGATCGCCGCCCAGCGCCTTCGTCGCGTCGCGCATGGCGGCAAGGTCGACGACGCACGGCACGCCGGTGAAGTCCTGCAGCACGACGCGCGCGGGCAGGAAGGGTAGCTCGGCCGGATTCGGATCGTTCGGGGTCCAGCGGGCGAGGCGCTCGACATCCTCGCCACGCACGCGGAAGCCGTCGAGGTTGCGCAGGGCTGCTTCGAGCAGGATGCGGATCGTGACCGGCAAGCGGGTCACGTCGACGCCGAGTTCGGCGCCGAGCAGGTCGAGGCGATGGATGTAGACTTCGCCCGCGGGGGTGGCGAGCGGACGCAGAGTGTCGAATCCGGGAGAAGAAGAGGTGGGCATCGTCGCGATCCGTCGTCAGGAGGGTCGAAGCGCGGCCGGCCGCGCGCAGGCGGCGGCGGGACGAACGCAGGTTAGCATGCGCCCGCCCCGATCCCCAAACGCTACGCCTTCCGCGCGTGGAACACGGCCGAGGCCAACACCTGCCCCGCCGCGGCGACGTCGGCGGAGGACGGGCAGCACCCGCTGTCCGCGGCGGCGCGATCCAGCCCCTCGACCATGAGGGCGGCGTTCGTCACCCGCGGAATGGCCACGTCGACGAGGCCGACGTCGAGCAGCCGCGCGACGTACTCGCCGATCGGCGAGGCGCCCGCGATGCACCCCACGTAGGCCTCGACACTCGACTTGACCGACTCGGGCAGCGGGGCAAGCAGCACGAGGTCGCTGACGCTGATCGTGCCCCCGGGCTTGAGCACGCGCGCCATCTCGCGAAACGCTGCAGCCTTGTCGGGCACGAGGTTGACGACGCAGTTCGAGATCACGAGGTCGACCGTTTCATCCTCGACGGGCAACGCCTCGAGCCGCCCCTGCCGGAACTCGATGTTCGTGGCGCCGCGCGTCGCGGCATTCTTGCGCGCCAGAGCCAGCATCTCGTCGGTCATGTCGACGCCGATCACGCGGCCCAGGGGCCCCACGCGCTCGGCGGCGAGGAACGCGTCGAAGCCCGCGCCACTGCCCAGGTCGAGCACCGTCATGCCGGGACGGATCGCGGCCAGGGCGAGCGGATTGCCGCAACCGAGGCCCAGGTTCCCCTCACCCGCGAGCGCCAGGTCCTGCTCGTCGTAGCCGATCGCCTTCGCCAGCGACGCTGCGTCGGTCTCCCCGCCGCAGCAGCTGGGGCTGCAGCAGGACTCGGTTGCCATCGCGCTCGTCCCGGCAACGGGCGTGGCCCCCGCGCGCACGGCGGCCCCTGCATAGCGGGCACGGACCTGTTCGACGAGGGTGGCGTTCGGGTCGGCAGAGGTCGGATTCATGGCTTCCTCCTTCGGTCGTGGACTCTACTTGCGTGCATCACTCAACTAGATTGTTGGGCACATTCCGGCAACGCACTCGACGGGCTTCACCCCGATTCCGCTTCCCCAACCGCCCGGCGCGCCGCCTCCACCAGCGCCTGGAGTCCCGCCAGCACCTCGGGACGTTTCGCTGCCGGGACGGACTTCCAGAGCTTCTCGACCGAGGTGTAGATCGAGTCCTCGACCGCGGCCAGCGCATCCTTGCCCCTGCGGGTCAGCGAGTAGTGGACGGCTCGGCCGTCCTCCCCCCCACCCTTGCGCCGGGTCAGCCAGCCCCCCTCGACGAGCGGCTCGACCCGACGGGTCATGCCGCCCGGGGTCAGTCCCTCGCGGGCCGCCAGATCGCTCAGGCGCAGCGTCGGCTCCTCGGACACGGCCCGCAGGACGCGGCACTGACGCGGTGTCAGTCCCTCACAGCAGGCCTCGTCGGGACCGAACTGCGAGAGCACGCCCCGCAGGTCCCAGCAGCACTGTTCGAACAGGTGAATCGGCGGACGGCCCATCGGTCCCTCCCTCCACTCCTCGAATGCAGCATCGGCCATTTAGTTGCGTGCGTCAAGCAATAGTTGCGACGACCCCGGCTCCGGGCTCGACGGCGGGCCGTGGGAAATCCTGCATCCCGCATGTTATCTGCGTGTTAGGATGCGCCCGTCGACGCATGTTGTTTCGTTGCAATCCCCCCGTGTCGACGAGACCCGGAACCCGGATGGTTCCCCGGAACGAACACCCTCCGTTCCGGAAGCGTGGAGGTCCATCGTGGCGAAGAAAGCAGGCCGCCGCCGTTATTCCGAGGCGGAGAAGAAAAAGATCCTCGCGATCGCAAAGAAGGAAGGGCTGACCGGCGCCGACGTCCAGAAGAAGTTCGGCATCGCCCAGCTCACGTTCTATCGCTGGCGCGGACCCGTGCGCGGGCCGAAGGCGCGAGCGAAGGCGGCCGGTCTGACCGCCGTCGCGACCGCCGTCGGCCGCACCGCCGGCCGCGCCGCCGCGGACCTCGATCATATTCGCGCCGAAGTGCGCGCCGGCATCCGTGCCGTCGTGCCGCAGGTCATCCGCGAAGAGGTGTCGCAGTACCTCAGCGAGATCCTCGGTCGCCGTGGTCCGGGGCGTCCGAAGGGCTCCGGCCGTGGTCCGGGGCGGCCGCGCAAGGCGAAGTAGTCCACTCCGAACACGGAGCACCACGGGCCCGGCGCGGGAGTGCGCCGGGCCCGTTTCTGTCTCCTCCCGCGGTCGCGGGAGCTCAGTCGGTCGCCGCCAGGCGCACCATGCGCGCGACGGCGCTCGCGCCCTGCGTCGTCGCCCGCACCAGATACACGCCCGCGGGCAGAGTGCGCCCCGCCTGGTCCCGCCCGTTCCACGTGATCGCGGCCACCCCACCCGCCAGGCGGATGCCGGCGAGCCGCTGGACGAGACGTCCCCGAACATCCAGCACCGTGACGTCGACCAGCGCGCCCTCGCTGCCGGTCAGCGCCAGGCGCACGCTCCCCGCCGTCGGATTCGGGGCGAGACTCGCGAACGCGAGCGCAGCACCGCGGCCCGGCACGGCGGGCCCGTCGACCGTCGACGGTGCACCGTAGTACGCGAGGTCGTCCACACCACCCTCGACCACCGACCCGGCACCCGTGTCGGACGCGATGAAGCGCAGCTGCATCGTCGCGGTCGGCGTCACGCGATCAGCGACGTGCAGCTCGCGCCGCTCCCAGCCGCGCGTCGAGGTTCGCAGCGAATCGACGTGGACCCAGCTGCCGCCGCCATTGTTCGACACCTGGACGACGAAAGCGTCGTCGACGACGGCGTTTCCATCGTTCACGTACCACTGGTACCACGCCACGACGGGATTGCCGATCCCCGTCAGGTCGAACGTCGGCGTGGTCAGCGTCGTCCGGCCGTTGTCGACGTCGTGCACGCCGATGCCCTGCCCTGCGCCGCCGAGCCCGGTGACGAAGCAGTTGGTGCGCACGCCGGGCGAGTGATCATCCTCCGGCGCGACCGGACCGGGACCCATGACCTCCTCCGAGTCGTGATCGGGATGGTCGAGCACGGGGCCCGGCTGCGGCGTCCCGCCGGCCGAGGCCGCGGCAAAGGTGGGGCCACCCCCACCCGTGCGCAGGGCCGGCGGCCCGGTGCCGTTCGGATTCCCGTTCGCCCACCGCCCGACGGTCGTCGCGTTGTCCCCCGCGGTGAACGCGGTCCACGCGCCGAGCGCCTCGCAGGCGTCGTACAGCACGACCGGCTCGAGCGCGAAGTCGTGCACCTCGTCGATACCGCCGAGGATGCCGATCGCGATCTCCGAGGGAACGTACGCGGGGTGCACCGCGTGCAGGCGCCACACGCCGTTCGGGATCTCGCCGATCCGCCAGGCGCCGCCGGCGACCGCGATCGTGTCGAGCGGCGAGTCGTCGACGTGGAGCTCGCTCTCCTCGAGGGCAAGCCCGGCGGAGCCGAAGGCGCTGGCCGATGCGGCCGTCACGACGCCGGCCGCGGCGGCGAACGGAATGCGCTCGAGCACGATGACAATGCTGTCGGTGGCGCCGGTGACCATCGTCCCCGTGGCCGCGCCATCCTCGTAGCCGAACTTGTGGCCCTCGAAGGTGTACGCCCCCGGATCGAGCGCAACCCGGAAGCGACCACCCGCATCGCTGGTCGCCCCCTGGGAGGCGAGGCTGCCGCCGGAGGCGCCGGCGTGCAGATGCAGCGTCGCGTCGGCCACGAGCGCCCCGTTCTGGTCGACGACCGTGCCGGCGACGATGCCGTAGTTCGGGGCCGTGCGGAACACCCACAGGCCGGTCTGCATGTCGCTGGCGATGAAGATGCCCGAGGGATACTCGGCGCACACTTCCCAGTTGCCGAAGAAGCCCACGCCCGTGTCGGAGTAGGTGTCGTAGTAGCCCCACTCCGCGGGTCGCGCCGGATCCGTGATGTCGAGCAGGCGCACGCCCTCGGTGTAGTGCGAGGCGAACAGCGTGTCGTCCCGGTTGTGCACGTTGTGGCAGATCGCGTCGGGCGCAGCCTTGTAGCTCGCGGTCTGCCTGAAGTTCCCCAGGTCGCTGATGTCGAACGTCTTCATCAGGCCCTCGGTGTTCTCGTTCGTCACGTAGAGAAACTTCTTGTCCGGCGACGTCCACGCGTTGTGCGGGAACGGATTCGAAAACGTGGTTTCGGTCAGCCGCGAGGCAGGCGCGTCGATCAAGGATGGGTCGTTCACGTCGAAGGCGCGCACCCAGCCCTCGTTGATGTGCGCCGTGTAGAGGATGCCGTCGCGCACGTGGCTGTCGTGGACGTAGGGCCCGGTGTAGGCTCCGATCTCGACCGGCGCCTCCGGGTTCCCCAGCGACAGGATGCGCATACCGTTGGCGGCGCCGTTGGCCAGGCGCGTGCCGTTGGCGTAGAGCACGGCGTTCGCCGAGTCGACCGTCACCGTGTGCGCGGTGAGGAACGTCGCGGTGTACGTCGCGGCGAGCACCGGAGCGTCGGGGTTGGTCATACGGATGATCTGGAGTCCTGCGCCGGCGCCGGCGCCCTCGCTCACGATGTACAGCCAATCGCGGTACTGCTTGAGCTCGCGCCACTGGCTCGACGGTCCGGCGATGTGCCCCACCAGCACCGGGCTCGTCGGATCGGTCAGCCGGTAGATGGCCGTCCCCAGGTTGGTGCCGATCGCCGCGTACTCGCGCCCGTCGTGGTGCACGTACGACCAGCAGGCCGCATAAGCCGACCAGCCGGGCGCCGGGTGCGACAGGAGCTGGACGTTGCGGGAAACCTGGGCCGAGGCCGAGCCGGCCACGGCGAGGGCGACCAGAGTGGCGAGGAGGCCGAAGGCACGGCACAGGGGGCGACGGGACATGGAGGCTCCTCGCGAATCGCATGGCGAATGTGGGCGGCAAGCTCGTCGACCCGACAAGTCTACCCGAGGCGGCCCATCGCGGACAGAGCCTCTCGCCGATCGAGATCCATCAGTTCGTAGCGCGCCGGATCGGCGTGGTTCATCCCCCCGTCGGCGAAGTAGATCAGCGCTGCGCGCCCCGCGGCCTGGTCCGCCCGCGCGGCCTCGCCGGGC
This sequence comes from Candidatus Eiseniibacteriota bacterium, assembly GCA_031413115.1. Classification (GTDB taxonomy): domain Bacteria; phylum Eisenbacteria; class RBG-16-71-46; order RBG-16-71-46; family DASYSL01; genus JANPEF01. Next base: position 5,789 of record JANOEH010000065.1, read on the forward strand.
GCCCCGACGGCGTAGCGCACCGTTGCGCCGTCGGTCCACAGGTGGCGCAGCGGGCCATCCTGCGCGGGCCCGCGATCGCTCCAGCGCGGCATCAGCTCGCGACACTTCGCGTCGCGGATGTGGCCAGTCACCTGGGCGAGCCCGGGCGCGAGTCCGCGCGGGTCGAAGCGCCGGCGCGGCGGGCCGTCGAACAGTCCGGGCGGACCGTGGCCGAGGTCGGGATCGGCCGGTCGCTGCACGAAGATGCCGCGCGATTCGCCACGTTCGGCCGCACCGATCCGGTACAGCGGCTCGAGGTCGAGGGGCGCACCGGCGGGCGCGCCGGGCGCGGACCAGGCCTGGATCGCGTCCTCGAACCACTCCTGAAATGCCTCGCCCAGGACAACCGCATCGGCGTGCGTGTCATCGGGCAGTCCGAAGTGACGCAGGTCGTCCAGCGTCACGCCGCCGTGCACGAGCAGGAGATCCGGCGCCGCAGCCCACGCCGCGCGAAACCGCCCCGCGACCAGCAACGCCCCGACGATCGCGCGCTGGCGCGCCTCGAAGCCGGACCAGTCGCGCGCCGCGACGCCGACGCCGGGCAACGCGCGATGGCGCTCGAGAAACGCCCGCCGTCGCTCGGCGCGCCCGGGGGCGCTCATCGGCATCGCCCGCAACGCCGTCGCTTCGTCATGCGCCGCACCGAACGTGGCGTCGTCGAAACCGGCAAGCTCGCCGACGCGCGCCAGGTCGTGGTTGCCGGTGAGCAGGACGACCTGCGAAGCCGCGTGCCCCGCGAGCCAGGCCAGCAGGCGCACCGAGTTCTCGGCTGCGAACTTCCGTCCGCCCGCGGGCCCCCAGTCGAAGTGATCGCCCATGCTGACCAGCTGCACGTGCGGATGGAGGCGGCCGTCGTCGGTCAGCAGGTCGTTGCGATCGAGGATCTCGAGGAACGTCGACAGCGGCGCCTGCGGGTCGCCGATCGCGAGGCGCAGCTCGGGTTTCGCCGCCGGAACCCCGAGCCGGACTTCGTCCTCGGCCGCGGCCAGGTGCGCGGCACCAAAGCCGGCGGCCGCCCAGGCGAGCGCATCCTCGCGGGCGCGGGCGAATGCCTGCTGCGCGCGCGGACCGAGGCGGGCCGGCGCGGGATCGAGGGCGTGGGGAGTGTCGGTGGAGTCGGGCGACGGCGGAATCATCGAGGAGAGTGTAGCAGCGGACGCGTCCGCCTGCATCCGCGTGTACCACAAGCGTGTGCGGTCCCTGAGGAGTAGACTCCCGCGCATGCTCATCGGCCCGGGTACCCGCATCGGACACTTCGAAGTGCTCGCCCCGCTCGGCGCGGGCGGGATGGGAGAGGTGTGGCGCGCCCGCGACACCCAGCTCGGGCGCGACGTCGCAATCAAGACCCTGTCCGCGGAGTTCGCGCGTGACCCCGAGTTGCTGGCGCGACTCGAGCGCGAGGCCCGCTTGCTGGCCTCGCTCCGCCATCCAGGCATCAACGCCATCCATGGACTCGAGGAGATCGACGGCCAGCGCTATCTGGTGCTCGAATGCGTTGAGGGGCCGACCCTGGCGGAGCGGCTGCAACAGGGGCCATTGCCGCTCACGGATGCGCTCGAGACTTGCCGCCAGATCGCGGCGGCGATGGAGGCGGCTCACGAGAGCGGTGTCATCCACCGCGACCTCAAACCGGCAAACGTCAAGCTGGGGCAGGACGGCGCGGTAACTGTTCTCGACTTCGGGATCGGCAAGGCCGCGATCCTGCCGGGACTTGCTGGAGATGCGACCCACATCCGGACGCTGACGATGGAGGGAACGAGCCCCGGGGCGATCGTGGGGACCGCACCATACATGAGCCCGGAGCAGGCGCTGGGTCAGGTGGTGGACCGGCGGACCGACATCTGGTCGTTCGGGTGCGTGCTGTACGAGTGCCTGACCGGGCGGCAGGCGTTCGAAGGCCCGGGGTTCGCGGCCACGGTGGCGCGGGTGCTGGAGCGAGAGCCGGATTGGTCGGCGCTTCCGGCGAGCACGCCGACACGGTTGCGCGCCCTGCTGCGCCACTGCCTGGCCAAGCATCCGAAGGAGCGGTTGCGGGACATGGGCGACGCGCGGCTCGAGCTCGAGCGGGTCATCCGGGGTGAGGACGAGGCCGATGCGACGGTCTCACGGCCCTCCCGCCAAGTGGCCCGCTGGCTTGGAGTCGCGGCCGGCGTCGCCGTGATCGCCCTGGCGCTCGTCTGGTGGGGAACGAGCCTGCGCCGCACGAAGAGTGCGGTCGAGCAACCGAGCGCCGACCTCCTGGTTCTCGCCGTCCTGCCGATCCGGAACCTCTCCGGCGATTCAGGCCAGGACTACCTGGTGGACGGAATGACCGAAACTCTCATCGCGACCCTGGCGCGGACGCCCGGTCTCCTCGTCCTCGACCGCAACAGCGTCTCCGGCTACAAGGACACGACGATCGATCCGGGAAAGGTCCGCCGCGAACTGGGCGCCCACTACCTGCTCGACGGAAGCCTCCAGCGCACCGGTGATCAGTTGCGGATCACCGCCCGACTCGTCGACACCGGCACCTCGCGGGCACTCTGGACGGACCAGGTCGAGCGCGGGGCGAACGATCTCTTCAGCTTGCAGGACGAGATCGCCGGGCGCGTCACCACCGCGCTGCGTCCGGTCCTCCCGACGCGAGCCAACGCATCGGAGCCGGAACGTCGCCCCGCGGGCCCGCCGACCCAGAACCTCGAGGCCTATGATCTCTTCCTCAGGGCTGGATTCATCTTCGGCAAGGACACCCCGGAGGGCAATCAGCAGGCGCATGAGTTGCTGCTGCGCGCCGTGGCCCTCGATCCCGGCTTCGCCGAGGCGCACGCCCGCCTGGGCTTCGTCGCCGCACATCAGTATTTCCGTGACGAGCCCCGCGCCGAGTGGGAGCAGCAGGCACTCCTTTCGATCGAGAAAGCCCTCGCTCTCGACCCACGGCTGGCGCAGGCGTACGTGGCGCGAGCGAAGTTGGTGTGGAGCCTCCCGAAGGGCTTCCAGTTCGAGCCCGCCCTGCGCGACCTGCTCAGGGCCGTCGAGCTCGAGCCCAGTTCCGTGGACGCCCACCACTGGCTGGGGGTCGTGACGATGCACCTGGGCCTCTTCGAGCGGTCGGCTGCGGAGTTCCGCCAGGCGTTGCGACTGGATCCCACACACCCGTTTGCGGGCGGTTACCTGGCCTGGATCGAGACTGATCTCGGACGACCCGAGGTGGCTCTGCAAATGTATGAACGCAACCCGAGGCTCGCCTTCGGGCCGGATGACGCGCTGTTTCGGCTCGGTCGGGTCGAGGAGGCGCGGCGCCACATCGAGGCCGAGCTGGTCAAGACTCCCGATGATGGCCGGGCCCTGTCCTGGTACGCGCTCGTGCTGGCGCGCGTCGGTGAGAACGCAAAAGCCGAGACGCTCCTGTTGCACGCGGCGAAACGCATGCCGAGTGTCGGGCACATCCATCACGTCCAGTACGACCTCGCGCGCGCCTGTGCGATCCTCGGTCGCAAGCCCGAGGCGCTCGCCTGGCTGGAGCAGACGGCCCGCGACGGCATGCCGAATCACCCGCTCTTTGCGACGGACCCCTCGCTGGCCAACCTCAGGGGCGATCCGGCCTTCGAGGGATTCCTCCGGCGCATGAAGATCCAGCACGACTACTATCGTGCGCTGATCGAGGGCGGGCCCGCGCCGGATCGGTGACCCCGCGCCGTGCAGGCAGCGAGGCGGAGCAGGTCAGAATCGGTTGTCGGGATCGAGCTTGAGGCTCGAGGACTCGGTGCACGAGGTGGAGGCGGCACCGGGACTCGAACCCGGGAATAACGGTTTTGCAGACCGTCCCCTTAGCCACTTGGGTATGCCGCCTCACGACGGCAACGTAACAACTTAGGGGGTTTTCCGCAACCGGCCCGGCTCACCGGCCGATGGGGCATGGCATCCGGCGGTGGAGTGCGGTAGTCTTTCTCGCCCCCCCCGTCGGCTTGATTTCCGTGCAACGGCTCTACACCCCCCCGCCGTTGCGGAGCAAGCACCCAACCCCATTCGGGATTGTTCCTGCTCGAAGGAGCACCGCAATGACTTCCTGGCTCAAGCGCGTCACCATCCGCATCGTCCTTGTCGGCGGTGCCCTGTTCGCTGCGTCCGCCGCCACGGCGCAACCACTGTTCTACGTCGCCCAGTGGGGCACGCTCGGCGCGCTCAGCGGTGAGTTCTTCGGGCCCAACGACGTCACCGTGAACTCGGGCGGCGACGTCTACGTCGTCGATCGACTCAACAATCGCGTGCAGAAGTTCACATCGAGCGGAGCCTTCCTCGGCCAGTGGGGTTCATTCGGCAGCGGCAATGGTGAGTTCGACGATCCCACCGGCATCGCCGTCGACGGCCCCGGCAACGTCTACGTCGTCGATCGCGACAACCACCGCGTGCAGAAGTTCGACGGCAGCGGCGTGTATCTGACGCAGTGGGGGACGCTCGGCAGCGGCCCCGGCCAGCTCAACTGCCCGCTCGACGTGGTCGCCGACAACGTCGGCAACATCTTCGTCTCCGACCAGATCAATCATCGGGTCGAGCGGTTCACCAACACGGGCGGGTTTCTCGGAGAGTGGGGCTCTCTCGGCGCAGCGGCGGGTCAGTTCGACCATCCCTCGGCGCTGACCATCGGCACCGGCGGCGAGGTGTACGTCGCCGACCTGGTCAACTCGCGCATCCAGGTCTTCACCGTGACCGGTGCATTCCTCTCGCAGTGGGGCGGGCCGGGCAGCGGCGACGGCCAGCTCGCGTTGCCATCGGGCCTCGCGGTGGACGTCTCGGGGAACATCTACGTCGCCGACATGCTCAACCACCGCGTCCAGAAATTCAGCGCCGTCGGCGCCTACATCACCCAGTGGGGCATCCTCGGCGCGGCCAACGGGGAGTTCGAGAACCCGGCTGGCCTGGCGATGGACGGCTCGGGCAACCTGTACGTCGCGGACCGGGACAACAGTCGCGTGCAGAAATTCTCGGAGCTGCCCATCCAGCTCGAGCCCACCTCGTGGGGGCGCGTGAAGTCGAGCTACCGGAAGTAGCGGACCTCAGGGCAACGCGACGACGCGCCGCATCCGCTCTTCCCGCGACGTCTTCAGGCGCACGAAGTAGAGCCCCGGCCGCACGCGCCGTCCAGCGTCGTCGCGCAGGTCCCAGGCGACTGCGTGCTCGCCCGCCACGGTAAACTCGTGCGCCAGGGCGCGAGTGCGCCGACCCGCCACGTCGATCACTTCGAGCGTGATCGTCTCGTTTCGCAGCAACGTGAAGCGCAGGCTCGTGCGGAGCTCCGCCGGGTTCGGCGCCGCGCTGAGGCGCGCGAGGGATGCGCCCCCTGCGCCGGGTGCGACGGCGACGACCGGCGGAGCCAGCTCGAGACCAAGCCGCTCTGCGGTCCATGGGGAGATGAACACGTGCTCCTCGTTGGTCGGCTGCCAGTAGACCGCATCGAACGGGGACTCGGCCGCCGGATCCGCCAGCAACGTCAGGTCGCGGCCAAGCTCCGTGTCGTCGACGTCGAGCGCGCTCATCGTGGGGATGAAGCAGTGCCGATCGTGCAGCGCGACGATGTCGCCGTACGGCGCCTCGGTCGTGTCGAGCTGTGCCATCGACGCACGCCAGCCGCCCGGCGCCGAATCGAAGGGCCGCGTGCCCCCCACCGTCACCTGGCGCACCGTGTCCGAGACGAACAGGATGCGGAGGCGCCCGTCGAACACCAGCGCGCTGCCCCCGTCTGCCACCGCACGCACGTCCCCCGAGATGAGCACGAGGACGTTGTTGAAGCCGTACTCGATGAGCTGGGCACCGGGCGCATACCCCTGGCCCGTCCCGTCGCCGGTGCCGTTGGCGAAGGCGATGCGCCGCGGCTGGGCCGGGTAGCCGCCGAGCCCCGCCAGCTCGGCGAGCAGCGTCGTGCGCAGCGGATCCGGAGAGGCCGCCGTGCCCGCGGTGCTGCCGAAGTGGTAGACCAGCATCTGTCGCGCTGCGGGTGACTGCAGGATGCCGCGGAAGATCGCGGCGTCGGCGGACTGGCCGGCAAAGAAGTCGACCCAGTGCTGGAGCCCGAGCGGGATGTTCGCGCCGCGCTGCGGCGAGTCGAACGAGACGAAGGTGCGCACGCGGTGCGGCAGCGCGTTCGCCTCGAGCCAGGCCAGCCCGTAGCGCGCCACGAGCCCGCCCATGCTGGCGCCGACGACGGGCAGGGTCTCCCCCGGCGCGATCGCAGCCTCGACCTGTTCCAGCAGCGCGGTGAACACGAATGCGTTGCGCTGGATGTAGTCGGTCGCATCGGTGAAGTCGAGCACGACGGCGTCGTAGCCACGGGCGAGCAATGACTCGACCAGCGCCTCCTGGTTGAGGAGGGTGTACAGCTCATCCCAGTCCATCGAGTTGTCGAGGTCGAAACCCTCGACGACCACGATCGGGTGGGTGAGCGCGGCATGCCCGGGGGCGAGCAGCACGTACGCCCGTCCGCTCGCGGCCTGGCCCAGGTACGGCACGGTCGCGGTGACCTCGAGCGTGTCGTCCGGGGCAGGCACGGGGCTGCCGGCGACGATCGGCGGGAAGAACAGCCCGTGCAGGGAAGGCGCGGCGGCAGTCGCCGCCGGCGCCACGGTGGGCATCAGGAGGACGGTCACGGCTACGAGAAGGTCACGCAGTGCGCGCGGCCGGCGGGAGACGACGGGTCGGAGGGACATGGCCGACCAGTCTACCGCATTCCGAGCAGCGTGTGCCCGAGACCTCCGTAGAGCAGCGCCAGGCCGATCCCGACCGCCGCGCCGAGCACGACGTCGACCGGATAATGCACGCCGAGGTACACCCGCGAGACGGCCACGAGGGTGGCATAGCCGAAGAACAGCGGAGCGAGGACCGGGAGGACGACCGACAGGAGCAGGGCTCCCGCGAACGCGGTGGCGCTGTGGCCCGAGGGAAACGACCAGTCGAGGGGCACCCGCGCGACCCGGACATCGACGCCCTCGAGCGCATGATACGGCCGCGTCCGTCGGAACACCGACTTGATCGGGAAGTTGACCGTGAGCTCGGCCACCCAGAGGACGACGATGAGGACGAGCATCGCCACCCAGTCGTGCAGCGGGCCGAACACCGCGACGAGCAGCGCGACCACCACCCACAGCTCGCCGTGATCCATCGTCCGGGACACGAACCGGGCGAGGCCGGTGCTCGTCGGCCCGACGGGGAGACGATTCACCCAGCGGTACGCCGCATGGTCGAGGCCGGACAGGCGCTTCCAGAGGCTGAGGCGCACGGCCGTGACGGCCTCCGTGGCGACTGTCACGGGCGTCGCGGGTGCGGGGGCCGCGACGACCGGCTCGGGGCCGGCCACCACGCGCAGGAGCCCCGGCGCGACGACGAGGTCGATCGGCGTGTTGCCGATCAAGTCCCCGTCCGCCTGCACCGGCATCGGCGGCCGGCTTGCGATCCGCAGCCTCCGTCGCACCTGGAAGTAGCGCGCCCGGCGATCCGACTGGTGGCGCCGCGTCAGGAAGCGCAACACGAGGCGCATCCAGTCGAGCAGGCTGCGCACGTCGTAGACGCCGACGTCGAGCACGCCGTCGTCCGGCTCGATCTCCGGACCCCAGGTGAACGGCGGCGTCCCCATCGTCTTCGCATTCGCCACGACGACCTGCCAGGCGCGAATGCGCACGAGCCGGCCGTCGATCGTGAGCTCGAATGCATGCGAGCGGTACCCGGTCATCTCGCGGACGAGGGAATGCACGTAGGCCCATCGGCCGCTGCTCTGCTGCGCCTCGCGGGTCGTGCCCTCGATCATGCGCGCATCGAGGCCCGCGCCGAGCTGGGTCAGGTAGGAACGCTCCCCCACCTGGATCGCATCGAGCGCGACCACGTTTGCTCGGGCCACCGCCAGCCCCATCGCCCGCACGATGTCGAGCGGAACCTCGAGTTCCCGCGCGAGGACATTGGCCGTGCCCAGCGGCACGATGCCGAGCACGGGCCGCGACGCAGCATCGATCCCGACGAGCGCATTCGCCACGGCGGACACGGTGCCGTCCCCGCCCACGGCGAGGACGAGGTCACAGCCCGCGGCGACGGCGTCGCGAATTGCCGTCTCCAGTCGTCGGGGACCGTCGTCGTCGGCGGCGGTCTCGAAGCGGCGACAGGGCGGACCGGACGGCTCGAAGACGGTGGCCACGGCGGCCTCGAACGCGTCCCGATCGAATTGCGCCGCCGCCGGGTTGGAGACGACGAGCGCCGTGCCGGTCAGGTGCGAGCCATCACGGACTCCTGCCCGATGAAATGCAGCAGCTCGCGGTTCGCCTCCTCGGCATGGGTCCACGTGAAGCCGTGCGGCGCGCCGGGAATCGTCACCAGCCGGCTGTGGGGGACAAACTCGGACATGCGCGCCCCCGAGACAGGCAGCGGGACGATGCGATCGGCGTCGCCGTGGAGGACCAGGGTCGGGATCGTGATCTTCCGCAGGTCGTCGCGGAAGTCGGTGCCCCAGGTCGTCACGCACTCGACCGTCGCCACCGCGGAGGCGGCGACGGCGACGTTCCAGCTCGCGCGCAGCGCGTCGTCGCTCATGCGGGTCCCGCCGAGCACGTCGACGTTGTAGAAGTCCTGGAAGAACTTCGCCAGAAAAGCGGGGCGGTCCTTGCGGAGCGCCTGCTGGATGCCGTCGAACACGCCGCCGTCGACACCTCCCGGGTTGTCGTCGGCCTTGCGCAGGTACGGCGGGACCGCGCCCATGAACACGGCCGCACTCACGCGCTTCGAGCCGTACTTGCCGAGGTAGCGGGCCACCTCGCCCCCGCCCATCGAGAAGCCCGCGAGGACGACGTCGGTGAGATCAAGCCTGGACATCAACGCATCGAGGTCGGCGGCGAACGTGTTGTAGTCGTATCCGGCGGTGGGCTGGCTCGAGCGACCGAAGCCGCGGCGGTCGTAGGTGATCACGCGATGTCCCGCGAGCAGTAGCGCCGGAACCTGCTTTTCCCACGAGGCGCCGCTCAGCGGCCAGCCGTGGATCAGGACGACCGGTCGGCCCGTGCCGTGGTCCTCGTAATGGAGATCGATGGTGGTCGAGTTCTCGTTACCGACGGTGATGAACGACATGGTGGGACTCCCTTGACGGCAGCCGCTTGCTTCTCCCTTTGGGGGGGGCGGCTCCAGCCTACCTCATCCCGGCCGGGCCGCGAGGAGTGTTCCGGCGGGCCTAGGCGCGCGTGGCGGCGGCCTCGTCCTCGAGGCCGTCGTCGGAATCCGCGTCGAACGGGGCGAGCGCGGGCGCGGGACGGCGGCGGAAGCGGCGACCGAGTTCGTCGAGGTAGGTGTAGAACACGGGCGTGACGTAGAGCGTGATGAGCTGCGAGAACGCGAGCCCACCCACGACCGCGAGCCCGAGCGGCCGCCGCGATTCGGCGCCCGCACCCCAGCCCAGCGCGATCGGCAGCGTGCCCATGAGTGCCGCCATCGTCGTCATCATGATCGGCCGGAAGCGCACGCGGCAGGCCTCGAGGATCGCGTCGTGCGCGGACTTCCCCTCGCCGCGCTCGGCCTCGAGCGCGAAGTCGATCATCATGATGGCGTTCTTCTTCACCAGCCCCACGAGCATGATGACGCCGACGAACGCATAGACGCTCAGCTCCTGCTTGAACAGCACCAGCGTGAGCAGCGCGCCGAAGCCCGCGACCGGCAGGCCCGACAGGATGGTCAGCGGGTGGATGAAACTCTCGTAGAGCACGCCGAGCACGAGGTAGATGACAAGCACGGCCACGATCAGCAGCAGCAGAAGGCCCTGCTGGCTGGCCTGGAACGCCTGCGCGGTGCCGGCAAAGCTCGTCGTCACGTCCGACGACAGCGTCGTGCGCGCCGCTCCCTGCACCTGCGCCACGGCCGCGGACAGGCCCGAGCCCGTCTTGACGTCGAACGACAGCGTCACCGCGGGCATCTGCCCGGAGTGGTTCACCGACAGCGGGCCGATGCCGGTCGTGATGCGCGTCACCGCCGTGATCGGCACAAGCGCACCCGAGGTCGAACGCACGTTGAGGAGCTTGAGCGCATCGACGTCACGCTGCGCGTCGGGGCGCAGCTCGAGGAGAACCTGGTACTGGTTGTTCGGCGTGTAGATGGTCGACACCTGGCGCGAACCGTAGGCGTCGTACAGCGCCTGCTCGATCTTCTCCACCGAGATGCCCAGCGCCGCGGCGCGGTCGCGGTCGACGTCGAGGCGCACCTCGGGGTTCTTGATCTGCAGGTCGCTGGTCACGTTGTCGAGCGCGGGCAGGTCCTTCATCGCCGCCTCGAGCTTCGTCGCGTTGGCGGTGAGCGAGGCGAGATCGGTCCCCTGCAGCGTGAACTGGTACTGGCTCTTCGACACGCGCGTACCGATCCGGACCGGCGGCGGGTTCTGCAGGAACACGCGCAGGCCCGTCACCTGTGCCAGCTTCGGCTGCAGGACCTTGATCACCTCGTCGGCGCTCTGCTTGCGCTCGTGCCGCGGCAGGAGGCGGATCGCCATGCGCCCCGTGCTGCTGCCACTCGCATTGGGCCCCCCGCCGACCGACGACTGGAGCGCGGCCACCGCCGGGTGCGCCTGGACGATCGCCGCGGCCTTCTTCTGGCGCTCGACCATCGCGGCGAACGACGTGCCCTCGGCCGACTCGGTCGTGGCCTGGAGGAAGCCGTTGTCCTCGCTGGGGATGAACCCCTTCGGGATCGTCACGTACAGGCCGACCGTGCCGCCGAGGATCAGGAGCGAGAAGAACAACGCGGTGCGACGCCGGCGCATGACCCACGCGAGGCTCGACTCGTACGCCCGGAGCGAGCGCTCGAACGCCGCCTCCGACCAGCGCAGGATCGGGTTGCGTCCGGGCAGTGTCCCCGGCGCGGCGCCCGGGCCGTGCCCCGAACCGGGGCGCAGAAACCGGCTGCACAGCATGGGCGTGAGCGTGAGCGAGATGAAGCCCGAGACGAGGATGGCCACCGAGATCACGACCGCGAACTCGTTGAACAGGCGGCCCAGCAGGCCACCCATGAACAACACGGGGATGAACACGGCGACCAGCGAGATCGTCATCGACAGGATGGTGAAGCCGATCTCCTTCGCGCCGTCATAGGCGGCTTGCAGCGGCGGTTTTCCGCGCTCGATGTGGCGCACGATGTTCTCGAGCATGACGATCGCGTCGTCGACGACGAAGCCCACGGCGAGCGTGAGCGCCAGCAGCGACAGGTTGTCGAGACTGTGCCCCAGCGGCAGCATGACGGCGAACGTGCCGACGATCGACAGCGGGAGGGCGGCGCTGGCGATCAGGGTCGCCGACAGGTTGCGCAGGAACAGCCAGATCACCAGCACGACGAGGATCAGGGCGACGAGCAGCGTCAGCTGCACGTCGTCGACCGAGTGCTTGATCGACACCGAGCGGTCGTTGAGCGTCTCCAGACGCACCGAGCCCGGCAGCTGCGGCCGGAGCGTCTCGACCAGCGCATGGACGCGCTGGACCACGGCGACCGTGTTGGTGCCCGGCTGGCGCTGGACGGCGAGCACGATCGCGCGCTTGCCCTGGTACCAGCTCGCCGTGCGGTTGTCCTGCACGTCGTCGAGCACGGTGGCCACGTCGCCCAGGCGGATCGGCTTGCCCCCGTCGGAGCGCAGCACCAGCGTGCGGAACTCCGCGGCGTTCACCAGCTGGCCGTCGACGCGGATGGTCTGGGCGCGATCGATCCCCCACAGCACGCCGGTCGGCTGGTTCACGTTGTTCTTGGCGATCGCGTCGGTCACGTCGTCGAGCGCGAGGCCGCGCGCATCGAGTGCCTGCGGATCGAGTTGCACTCGCACGGCGTACTTCTGGGAGCCGAACACGTTCACCTGGGCCACGCCCTGCACGGTGGAGATACGCTGGGCAAGGAACGTCTGCGCGTACTCGTCGAGCGTCGACAGGGGCAAACGATCCGACTGCAGCGAGAGGAACAGCACCGGCGTGTCCGACGGGTTCGACTTCTGGTACGACGGTGGCGTGATGTCGCGCGGAAGCTGGCGCAGCGTCTGGGCGATCGCGGCCTGTACGTCCTGCGCCGCGGCGTCGATGTCGCGCTCGAGCGCGAACTGCAGCGTCAGGCTGGTCGAACCGAGGCCGCTGGAGGACGTCATGGCTTCGAGGCCGGCGATGGTCGAGAACTGCTTCTCGAGCGGCGTGGCCACGGCCGACGCCATCGTCTCGGGGCTCGCGCCCGGCAGGTTGGCGCGGACCGAGATGACCGGGTAGTCGACGTTGGGAAGGTCGCTGACCGGCAACTTGCGGTAGGCCAGCGAGCCGAAGACGAGGATGCCCAGCATGATCAGCGTGGTGGCGACGGGGCGTCCGATCCACGGCGCCGAGAGGTTCACTTCCCCTCCGCCGCTGCGTTCCGGATCGACGCCCGCGCGCCGTCGGACAGGCGGATCTGGCCGTCCGTCACCACCGTCTCGCCCGGCCCGAGCCCGGAGGCGATGACGGCGCGATCGCGCCACAGCCGCGCGACGGTGATGCGGCGGGCCTCCACCGTGGTGTCGGCCTTCACCACGTAGGCGAACTCACCGTCCTGCGACAGCGTGACCGCGCTCGCCGGCACGACGAGTGCCGCGGCGTCCTCACCCAGGCGCAGGCGCACGCGCACGAACGCGCCGGGCCAGAACTCTCCGTCGGGGTTCGCGAACTCGCCCTTCAGCGTGACCGTGCCGGTGGCCTCGTCGACCGCATTGTCGACGAACACGAGACGACCCTCGCTCCACGCGGAATCGGCCGCATCGGGGTTGCGCGCGTCGACGCGCAGGTTCGCGCCCGCGAGCCGGCGGATCGACGGCAGGCTCCCGGGCGGCACGGCGAAGCGCACGTGCACCGGGCGGATCTTGTTCACGGTGACCAGCG
>JANOEH010000066.1:0-4603 GCA_031413115.1 Candidatus Eiseniibacteriota bacterium
CGCTCAGTCCCTGGGGCCCGGTCGAGACGTTCTCGAGTGCCGTGTCTTCGAGGCCGAAGTCCGGCGAGCGCACGGTTCCGCCCGAAGCACCGCCGGGGGGCGTGAGCAGAATTTGAACGTCCCCGTGGGAGAACTCGAATCCCATCGTCCCGGCCCGGCGGTCCCCGTGCGTCGATCGCCACGCAGGATTCGGCCCCGCGAGTGCCGCAGCGAGCACCGGATCGACTCCCGCGTGCCAGTCCGCGTACGTCGTAGTGATCGGCAGGTGCGGCGTGATTCCGTGGCGATGATCGCGCGGGTCGGTGCTCTGCCACAGGAGGCTCGACAAACGCACGGTGATTCCGGAGTTCGGGAGCACGGTGCGGCGGGAGTCTCCGGGCGCGTTGGGATCGCCCCCCGTCATCTCGCCGACGAAGACGGCCGGCGTCCACGCCTCGAGGTCCGCGGCGAGCATCACGGCGGCCGAGAACGTGCCGCGGTCGATGAGCGCCCACAGCGCGCCCGGTTCGAACAGGCGCCGCTCGCGGATCAGCCCCAGCATGAGCGGACGATTGAGCGAGCCGTCGCCGCCGTCGTCGGCGCGCAAGTCGAGGATGAGCCGCTCGGCATTGCTGCGTGCGAACGTCGCGAGCAGCGAGTCGGCGAACGCCGCAAGCGTCGCGCCGTCCCGGTCCTGGATCGCGCGGATGCGCGCGTAGATCGCGCGCGTGCCGGGCACCGCCGCGAACCAGTGGGCGCGCTCGGGCTGGCGGTCGATCCACGGGACATCGGGAAGGGTGCGCGCCGCGATCCAGGTGAGCGTGACCCCCGTGTCGGCCGGCGCGACGATGCGCGTCACGCGCCCCCCGCCGGGCCGCTCGACGACGACCTGCAACCGCTCGGGGTCGCGCACGACGCCGCGCGCGGCGAGGATCTCGGGACAGACCAGCCAGGTGGGCAGCAGGTTCTTCACCTGGCTGTCGTTGTCGCGCTGGATGACGGGCTCGACGGCGGCCTGCGCCTCCCCCGCCGACATGGTGCCCAGGGTGAGGACCCGGCCGCCGAGAAGCTCACGGTCGGCCGCCGTCGCATGGATCACGTAAAGAGAATCGCCGAATAGACCGAATCGCAAAGAGTAATGGCGGAAGACCAGCCCGGGGATCCGGTGCGGCGCGGTCCCCGTGTGCCCCGTCGCGAACCCCGCGGCCCGGTCGAAGGGGTAGGTCACCCGCGAGTGACCGTCCCCCACCCGGACGATGATCCGCCCCAGCTCGACCACGACCTCCGACTGCGACAACGTCGGCAGGCGCTCGGAGAGCGACTTGAGCTCGGCCTCGTAGTGCACGCGCGATAGGTGCCGGTAGAAGTCGGCATGCGCGCGCGGCAGGCTGTCGGCGGCGAACACGAGGTCGGAGCGCCAGCGTTCGACCCACTCCGCCGAGAGCGGCTCGGCGGTGACGGTCGGGGCCTGGGCGAGGAGCGCGAGGGCAAACAGCGGGAGAAACGAGTGGGCGAATCGGCGGGCTTGCGTCATGCGGCCTCCGGGGGAGCCGGCGAGCCCCGGGGCGGTGCCGTCGGAGTGCCGTGAGCGAGGCTGTCCATCCGGGGCGGAGAGACGCTCGACCGCAGGGGTTAGAACCGCATTCCTCCCCAAACGTTGGGAGAAATTGTTCGGTCAGGATGCGCGGCGAAGAATCTCGACTTCCTTGACCAGGCGCCCAGCCAGACGGTCCCGCTCGACGTCGAGGTCATACGCCGCCTGCAGGTTGAGCCAGAAGCGATCCGAGGTGCCGAAGAAGCGTGCGAGGCGCAGGGCCGTGTCCGCCGTGATCGCACGCTTGCCGTGAACGATCTCGTTGATGCGCCGCGGGGGAACGCTGATCCCGTGGGCGACCCGGTACTGAGAGAGACCGAGCGGCTTGAGAAAGTCTTCGAACAGGACCTCACCCGGGTGGACGGGATCGAGTTTCTTGGTCATGCCATCCTCCTAGTGGTAGTCCACGATCGCGACGTCGTGGGCCTCGTTCGCCGACCAGCGAAAGCAGATTCGCCACTGGTCATTGATCCGAATGCTGAGCTGTCCGGCACGATCTCCGTGCAGCTTCTCGAGCCGGTTGCCCGGAGGGACCTTGAGGTCCTCGAGCGAGACTGCGGCGTCGAGCTGACGCAACTTTCGCAGGGCGACTCGCTGCAGATCCGCTCCGAGTCTGCGGACCGGCTGACGCTGAAATAGTCGCTCCGTGTCCCTGTCCGCGAAGGACCGAATCATGGGCAGATAGTAACGCAACGCGTTATGCTTGTCAAGCGCCCTCGGATGCCCCCCCCTACGCCGACCAGTACCCCATCCCGACGTTCGGGCCCGGGGCTTCGACCACGATCGGGCCGTGTTCGGGGGCGCTCTCGACGACGTGGCCGTCCTTGCGCACGGTGATGACGAACGAGACGCGGAAGCCGGGCTCGACGCGGAGCGAGGCGAACGGCAGAGAGAACTCGGCGAGCGTCTCGAGCGCCGCCGCGGCGCCGGCGATCGGCGCGCCGGAGGGATCCGTCGAGAGCGGCGCCTGGCCCGGGCCCGCGGCGATCTCGATGCGGAACCCGGGCGGCTCGAGGAACTCGAGGCCGACGCTCGTCGTCGCCGCGACGTGCTCGAGATCGGCGCGCACGAACAGCGTCTGCTCGTCGAAGCCATGCAGGATCGCGACGATGCGCCGTCCGCCGTGCATCGCGCTGCCTGCCCCCGCCGGGCGCCAAACGCCGGCGCCGTTCCACTCGTAGTAGTGCCCCAGGCGGCCGCTCACCTTCGGAGCGACGAGTGCGCTCGGCGGGCGGCGTTCCTCGCTCACGCGCGCGACGCCGAACGCGGCACGGAAGTCGGCCGGCACGGGGCGATCGGCCAGCACGTAGGCGCGGATGAGGTGATCGCGCAGGATGCGATCGAACGTCTCCTTGTCGGCGGTGAAGTGATCGTCGCCGTACCACCAGCACCAGTCGCTGCCCTCGGCCACCATCAGGTGGCGCCACGCCTGGCGGCGGCGCTCGTCGCGATCGCCCGGCTCGCCCGCATCGCCCGGCGGGAAGCCGCGCAGGTCCTCGCCCCACACCGGCTCGACGCCGTCCCAGAACGCGCTGTCGGGCGGGCCGGCGGCATCCTCGGGAAACGCCTCGGCGAGCATCGCGCGCGTGCGCGCGACGGCGTCCCACGCGCGGTTCTTTTCCGGATGCCCGATCCAGATGCGGAAGTTCGCTTCGATCCACGAGCCCGTGTGCAGCGCGTCGAGCGTTCCGCCGGTGCCGTCGGCCTCGACCTCGGCGATCACCTCGGTCGGCGTCTTCGTCTCGATCCACGGCGTCGACGTGAGCGCATCGTAGAAGCGCGCGAGGAAATCGTTGCCGTCGTCGGGATACCACTCCCAGCAGTTTTCGCCGTCGAGCGCGACGAACAGGCGCGCGGGACCGGGGCCGCTCCACGTGTCGCGCAGGTGGGCCAGCCGCGCGAGCACGTCGGCGACCGCGTCGGCGGCGGGCCAGTGCGAGTAGGCGAAGCCGATCTTGTCCGAGAGTTCGCGATCGCGGAAGAACAGCCACGGGCCGCCCTCGGTCAGGCGCCACGGCCGCGCATGCGCCCACGCGCCGAAACTGCCGCCCCCCGCCGGCGTCGAGCGGTACAGCACCTCGGCGTCGCTGCCCATCCAGCGGTAGCCGGCCTCGCCGGCCAGGCGCACCACCTCGGGGCTCACGCTGCCCTCGCTCGGCCACAGGCCCGTCGCCGCGTGCCCGAACGCGTTCGCCGCGACGCGGCGCGAGGCCTTGAGGTGCGCGAGCGCGTCGCCCGGGTGCGCGAAGCGGGTCGCCGGCAGCGGCACCTCGGGCATCGCGCGACGCGCGACGTCGGTGTCGCACAACAGCGGCAGGATCGGGTGGTACGCGGGCGTCACCGAAATCTCCGCGCGCGAACCCGGCACGACGAGCGCGCGATGGCGCGGCAGCACCGCCGCGACGAGCGCCTGCGCCTCGGCGTGGACGACGTCGCGCTCGGCGGGGGTGAATCCGCCGCCCGGCGCCACGGCCGCCTTCGCCACCAGGGGCGCGAGCGCGGGGCGCGCGTGGAAGCGTGGGTCGATCCACGCCAGCGCATGCAGCACCGCCAGGTCGACGGCCTCGTCGTCGGTGAGCAGCGTGGGATCCGCGGCGCCGGCCTCGCGCCGCCGGGCCAAGCGCTCGAGCGCCGGAAACCTCGCGCGGGCCCACGTCGGCACGATCGTCAGGCGCGCGATCATCGTCCGCCGCGCGTCGTCGTCGAGCATGGCGGGATCGGCGCGCGCGAGGTCGAGCTCCGGATCGCCGACGCCGGCGGCCGCGGCGGCGAGCTGCTCGAGCAGCGAGGGGACGACGTTGATCGTCACGGCGAGGTCGGGACGCTCGAGCACGGCCTCGGCCATGTCGAGGTAGTCCTTCGTGGCGTGCAGCCGCACCCACGGCAGAACAGGACGCCCGGCACGGGGGTTCCCGTAGCCGGGCTGGTGTTGGTGCCAGAGGAGGAGGACCTGGACGGGCGCCGGCGCCCCGCCCGCGCGCGAGATAGCGACAGTTAAGTGCGGAGAGCATCAAGGCCACGGGGACCACG
>JANOEH010000067.1:0-3069 GCA_031413115.1 Candidatus Eiseniibacteriota bacterium
GCCCGCGGGGTCGCAGCCTGGGCACGCGGGGTTGCAGCCTGGGCACGCGGGGTTGCAGCCTGGGCCCGCGGGGTCGCAGCCTGGGCACGCGGGGTCGCAGCCTGGGCACGCGGGGTCGCAGCCTGGGCACGCGGGGTCGCAGCCTGGGCCCGCGGGGTCGCAGCCTGGGCCCGCGGGGTCGCAGCCTGGGCACGCGGGGTCGCAGCCTGGGCACGCGGCGAGCTGACGGCGCTCTTCTGCGAGGTCTTCGGGTTGCTCGGCGTCGAGGTCTTCGCGACGGCCTTCGGAGTCAGCTTCTTGATCGACATGATGGCGATCTCCTCTTCGGGGTTTCGGGCGAACCTGCCGGCCTCGCCGGAGCTGAGCGGACCGGGATTCGGGAACTCACTATTGCAGCCGGCGTGCCACTTCGAGACCGACCTCTGAATCCTGAATAACACCCGAGATTACGTGGCTTTTCACAGGAACGAGGGGTGCGGGGCCGGGATCCCCGGATTTGGCCTGCCGGGGAATTCCGCAGCCCGCGGCGAAGGCGGCTGGGGAACTCCCCGGTTCCCCCGGGGCGCCTTGATGCTACAGCCAGAACCCCATTCGGAGCCAGCGCCAAAGGCCCCGTCCCCAGCGGGTGAGCAGAGTGTCGGGGGCCACGTCGATGCGCGCGCGGCCGGTCATCCCGCTGCGCAGGGCCGGACCCGGGTTGGCGACCCAGCCGAGAACCTTGAAGACGGCCGGCCGGCCGGTCTGGGTCGGCTCGCCCTGCCACGAAACCTCGCTGACGTGGCCGCGGAACTGTCGGTCGGGGAAGCCGAGGACCTTGAGCCGCAGGGTTTCGCCCGGGCGGATCCGATCGACCTCGCTCTCGGTGATCCCGACCTCGACCCGCAGCGTGTCGAGGGGCGAGACCTGGCAGAAAACCTCTCCGGCCTCGAGCCGGGTGCCCTCCCGCTCGGCCAGATCGGGGGTGAGCACATACCCCGCCTGGGGGGCGGTCAGCTGGGACCGGGCGGCGTCGCGCTCGGCGGCCGTCAGGCGCGCCAGCGCCACCTCGCGATCGAGGTCGGCCTCCCGACGGCCATAGCTATCCATCCGCGCACCAGCCGCCGCCCCGGCGCCGTGGGCCAGGTCGGCCTCGGCCCGCAGGATAGCCAGGCGTGGAGAGAGTCCGTCGGGCTCGAACGCGGCGAGGCGCTGGCCTGCGATGACCGCCTGTCCCGAGCGCACGTCGACGCTGCGCACGATGCCGTCCACCGTCGTGCGGACCGCGATCTCGCTGCCGGGCAGGACCTGGCAGTCGCCGCCGATCGCCGCGGGGAACGGCACCGCACCGACCAGCAGGAGTGCCGCGCCCGAGCCGAGCAGGATCATGCGCCGGCGCGTCGGAGACATGCGCTCCCAGCGGCGGCGCCGCTCGGCGAGTGGGGCCAGGGCGCCGACCATGGGCAGCTGGCGATAGAGTTCGGCGTTACGGATCGCCACCGAGAGCTGCCCGGTGAGCACGCCCAGCGCCTCGCGATCACTCGCGACGGCGAACGCACCGTCGGCGAAGGACTCGAGGAGCAGCACGCCGACCGGGCCCTGGTCGTCGCGCAGGCCGATCGCGTGGAAGGCCCGCATCTCTCCCGAGAAGTAGTCGAGCAGGACGTCCCGTCCATCGTGGGTCGGGTCCGCTTCGACCGCGGAGAGGCGGACGATCAGGTTGTCGGGCTTGCGATAACCGAGCCACTCGAGCAGGCGCTCGAGGCCGAGGCGCTCGGCCGTGTTGCCGTCGACGCGCGTGTGGTCGTTGACCGCGCGGATCTTCAGCCGGCCGCTCTCGAACAGCGCGATCACGGCGCGTTCACGAGCCACGATCGCACCCGACAGGTTCACCGCCGTGATCAGCACGTGGTCGAGGTCGAGCGTCGAGGCGAGCTCGCGGCTCACCCGCAGCAGGGCGTCGAGGTCCTCGATGCGGCTCTGGTTCTGCTGGAACAGCAGGGCGCGGTCGAGCGCCAGCGCGCCCTGGTTGCCGACGTGCTCGAGGAACAGGCGATCGCTTTCGTCGTAGCGCTTGCCGCCGGGCCGGGCCCCGAGGGCGAGGATCGCCACCGTGCGGTTCTCGAGCAGCAGCGGCACGAACAGCTCGAGCCGCGGCGCGGGATCGGCCCCGGGGTTCGCGGCGACGTATTCGGCCCTCCACTCGGCGAACGCCTCGTGGGGCTCGGCGTCGGCGACGTCGAAGGTCTTGCCCTCGTTCTCGGCCAGGTTGCACAGCGCCAGGTCGGGCATGCTCCCGGACAGCTCCTCCTGCTGCATGTCGTCGAGCCCGGTCGCCGCGACCAGCTCGAAGGCGCCCTCGGTGAGCGACAGGAAGACGCAACCCGTCCGCGCCAGCACGGCCCGGGCGGCGACGTCGAGTACGGCGATCGCGGCGGAGGGGACGTCGTGCGTCTCGACGAGGCTCGTCGCCGCCTCGCTCATGGCGAGCACGCGGCTGGTGATCTCGGACATCTGGCCGTAAGCCACGTCGAGCGACGCCTGGAGCTGGTCCCGCTCGGCTTCGAGGCGGGCGATCTGGGAGTGGAGGTCGTCGGTCATAGCCAGAAGTCCGCGCGCACGATGCGGGCATAGAACCGCCCGGCGCGTTGCAGGAGGTTGAGGGGTGCCGCTTCGACGCGGGCGATCCCCGTCATGCCGGGCCGCAGCTCCCGACCCGGGTTGGCGATGCGGCCGCGCGCCACGTAGCGCTCGGCCGTTCGTTCGGAGTTGACCAGTTCGGCCGTCGGCCGGGCGAGAACGGGACCGCCGCGCGGCGACCAGTCCACCGCGAGCACGCGGAACGTGACGGCATGGCCCGGCTCGGCGCGGAGCCGGAGGTCGACGTGACGATCGAGGCCGAGATCGGCGATTTCGCGCTCGCTGGCGACCAGCAGCACGTCGAGCGAATCGGTGCGGCCGATGGCGAGCAGCGAATCGCCGGCGCTGACGCTGCGACCGATCCAGGTCCGCGGCCGGGAGGTGAGCACGAGGCCCTCGCGCGGCGCGACGACGAAGCCGCGCGTCTCGGCGCCGCTCGCCGCGGCGGCGCGG
>JANOEH010000068.1:0-8144 GCA_031413115.1 Candidatus Eiseniibacteriota bacterium
CATAGCGCTTCGTCGAGTAGGTCCCATCGGCAACGCCAAGACCGTCCGACGACTTGATCTGCAGCGAAATGGAGGCGCTGTCGATCGACGTCGGGGTGATGGCATCGCCGGAGATCAAGGCCTGACCGAGGCCCGGGTCCAATCGGCGGACGGCCTCGCGGTGGGCGATGCGCCCCTTGCCGACCTCGACGTAGAGCTGATCATAGTTGTTGACGGCCGACTCTCGCAGGATGTGCTTGATGTCCACATCCGAGAGAATCGGATTGAAGCTCTTGAGACTTGCTGCGACGCCGCTGGCCATCGCCGTGGCGAAGGAGACCCCGAAAACGGACTCCGCGTAGTGCGTTCCAGGCGAGATCAGCGGCCCGCCTGCCTGCGGATAGGTCGAGTAGATCCCGGTGCTCGGCGCCACGACGTCGAGATGCGAGCCATACGAACTCCCTGCATTGGGTCCGAAGTCGGCCCGCCAACCGCAGGCGTCCGTCCCGCCAACCGCCACGCACAAGCCCCAGGAAGCGAACCGCGCCGGGTAGGCGGACGTACTGTCATTTTCGTTGCCCGTGCCGGCGATGCAGGTTGCGCCGGACATCATGGCGTTAGCGAGCGCGCCTCGAAGGACCGGGTCGACAGCCTCAGGGGTAAGCCCCTGCGCGCCCACGAAGCTGAGGTTGATGATTTGTGCGCCTTGCGTTGCAGCCCAATTGATCCCTTCGGCCGCACCGGCAATTGTGCCCTGATTGCTCGCGTTCAAGACTTTTACGGGCAGGATGCGAACTCCGGCCGAGTCGGGATGACTCAGCCACCAGCCTCCGACCACGCCCGCGACGCCGCGGGCAATCCCCTGCGGATCGGTCCACGACGTGCCGTTGGACGTCCGAGCCGCAGCAACGCCGGCCACCATCGTGCCATGACCGTTATCGTCGGAGATGTTGGTGCTGCCATCGATCACGTTCTTGCCAGCCAAGATGCGCTGTCCATAGCCTGGCGTCGTGTAGGTGCGGGCGAGGTCGGGGTGGGTCGCGTCGATGCCGGTGTCGATGATTCCGAGAACAACGGATCGCGTGCCTCTCGCGACAGGACGCTCGAGCGACCAGACGCATGGGGATTGAAGGTCCTCACCCTCACGCCCTTCAAGGAGCTCGGCAAGCGAGAAGGTCTGCTGGAGGTACCACTGCCGACCGAACTCCGGATCCGCGGGGGTATCGGTCGATCCGCAGGAGAGAGCCGTCGTGTTGCAGGCCTGCGTCCCCGCCAGTCGATACGAGGGGTTGGCCGAGACGACGACGCCCGGGACTCCACGGAGGCTCGAGAGGGCAAGGCGAGCCGCGTCCTGACCGTCATATGCAATCTCATAGCTGCGGCTGAGATCGACCAGCGAGTCGACCCTGCCGTCCGCGGCCACGATCGCACGGGGATGCGCAGTCATTTCCGGCCAGAGGCACTTCAAGGACCGTGCCGAAGTGGCGAGCAATGCGCTACGCAATCCCGCATCTCCCGACGTCAAGAGACTGGGTGAAACAGGTCTGGGACCGGTGAGCGGCAACCCTCCCGGCTGTACCGTCACGATCACGCGATCATAGCCGCCTCCCGAGATCCCCATTCCCGTGGGGGCCAACTTGGAGACACGAATGGGCACCAGAAACGCTGCGAAGCGGCCTCCCGCGTTCGTGACGCGCATACTCCACAGTCCGGTGTCCGATTCCGTGAAATCGAAGGATACTTTGAGGAGCGCTGACCCCGGCTGCTGGACCATGCCGGTGAGTTGTGCACCGCCCGATCGCACGAGCGAGACGGTGACCGGGGGCACGAGATTCTGGGCGGCGATTCGGTGATCAAGGTCCCAGTTGACGTAGCCGGCGCGAGGGGCGAAGCCGAGGAGGCGGGGGGCCGGCGGGGTGGTACCTTCCAAAATGGTCGCTGGTGGTCCGATCAATAGGCTATCGATCGCGCCGTTTGAGTCCAGCGCGAGCGCGTAGGCCAGGACGAATCGTCCCGGCGGAAACGCCCCGGCGGGAGGTTCCGCGAAATCGACGAAGAAGACGTTGCCCGAGCTGCAGGTCGTGTTCGTCGTACCCGTTGCAGCAATGCGAATCGTGGAGTCGGAAACGTCGTGCAGCTTCATGGTGGAGCCGCGAAGCAACCAGGTGCACGTCGAACTCGTTGGCGCGCCCCAGTTCGTCACGTGGTATGCGGGATCTTCTGACCCGCCCGGGGCCCAGAGCACGATGACTTCAGCTGCGGATACGGACGACACGCCCGAAGTAGCGGACGTACAGCCGTCGCGTTGTTCCGCTCGTTGGGACGAGGTCCGAGACGACCGTCGTGGAACTCCACGTCAATGTGGCAGTCGCGCCCGAGTTCAGCCCCGCGACGGCGGGAATCGGATGGATTGCCGAGAGCGCGACGAATCCGACCAGCGCAAGCCATCGGGCTGGGCGGAGGGGGGGGGGTACTTGAACATGGCGGGCCTCTCAGTACGAGTGACCGGCGCCGCGGTCGAATCGGCTTGTCGCGGGAAAGCAGTGGCGTCGGAGCATTGCTGCAAGGAACTTCTATGGGGGAGCGTGGGCGTGTTGAACGGCGAAGTCAAGCCCAGACGTCGAGAAAGCGTGCTTGCTTGTGTATGACAACACGAGCGTCAGCAGAGAATAAATCACTGGAATGACGTGCCGAGGAACACGAAATGTGTGCAATCGCAGCCGCCATCACAACATACGCCGCACCGGATCGGAAGCGTGCGGGTCAGGTGGAGCCGGCCGGCGCGTCCTCGAGCACGATGCGCTTCTGCGTGCGGCCCATCTGGGTCCGCACGCGGAACCACATCCACACGGCGACGACGGCGAGCCCCAGCACGAAGCCCCACCATAGCCCCGCCGGGCCCAGCTTCAGCGTGAAGCCGAGGAACAGCGAGAGCGGCAGCCCCAGCGCCCAGTAGCCGACCAGGTTGGCGAGCAGCGGCGCACGCGTGTCGCCGACCCCGCGCAGGATGCCGATCCCCGTCACCTGCACGCCGTCGAACACCTGAAACAGCGCCGCCAGGCGCAACAGCGTCGCCGCCGTGGCCTGAACGCCAGGATCGGGCGTGTACAGGCGCGCGATCGGCTCCGCGAACCCGAACAGGATGGTCGCCGAGAGCAGTTCGAACCCGATCGCGCAGACGTACGACAGCCGCGCTGCCTTTCGCATCGCCGCCGGGTCGTGCGCGCCGACCGCGCGGCCGA
The DNA here is from genome assembly GCA_031413115.1 of Candidatus Eiseniibacteriota bacterium. Classification (GTDB taxonomy): domain Bacteria; phylum Eisenbacteria; class RBG-16-71-46; order RBG-16-71-46; family DASYSL01; genus JANPEF01. The sequence continues at coordinate 3,222 of JANOEH010000068.1, forward strand.
CCAGCACCGCCGCGGCCATCGAGATCCCCAGCGGTACCATGAACGTGAAGCTGGCCACGACGAGCGCGATCTGGTGCCCGGCCAGCGGGATCGTGCCCAGGCGTCCCATCATGATGCCGATCAGCCCGAAGACGCCGACCTCGAGCACGAACTGGGCGCCGATCGGAGCTCCCAGCCCGACGAAGCGCCACAGCGGTCCCGTCGCGAACGCCTCGCGGGAGAACGGCGTGAGCATCGGCCGGAACGTGCCCCAGGCGAGCGCGAGGAGCAGCCCGGTCATCACGAAGCGCCCGATTGTCGTGGCGACGGCGGAGCCGACCACGCCCATGGCGGGTGCGCCCAGGTTGCCGTAGATGAACATCCAATTGAGCAGCGCGTTGAGCAGGTTGGCGACGATGATTGTGATCACGATCGGCGTCAGGCGATGCATGGCCTGCAGCGTCTGGCGCAGCACGATGAAGAAGTAGAACGGCACCAGCCCGATCATCGCGGTGCGCACGTAGGCCCACGCCAGCGGGATGACCTCAGCCGGCTGGCCCGTCCAGCGCATGATCGGCTCGGCCAGGCACTGGATCAGCATGGTCGGCACGGAAATGACGGTCGCCAGCACGACCGCACGCTGGAACGACCGCGCCACCGCCGGGTGATCGTCGGCGCCGATCGCCTGCGCGACCACCGCGTCGAGCGACATGATCACGCCCATGCCGAACGTGGCGACGACCATGAAGATGGTGCTGGCCAGCGCGACCGCGGCGATGGCGGCGGGGGAGACCCGGCCGACCATGATCGTGTCGACCATGCCCATCGCCATGAGCCCGACCTGGACCAGGATGACGGGTGCGGCGATGGACAGCAGCTTCCTGAGGTCGTTCACCCGCCTTCGCCGAGAACGATGCGGCCTGAGCCGTCGAGGTCGAAGCGCTCGGCCAGCGGCCGCTTCGGCAGGCCCGGCATGCGCAGGATCTCGCCGGTGATCGGGATGATGAAACCGGCGCCGGCGGCGAGCTGGATCTCGCGCACGGTGACGAGGAAGTCCTTGGGCCGGCCCAGCAGCCTGGGGTTGTCCGACAGCGACTGCTGCGTCTTGGCGATGCACACCGGCAGCCCGCCGTAGCCCAGCTTCTCGAGGTGCACGCGATCGCGCTTCGCCCGTGCCGTGTAGTCGACCGCCTCGGCGCCGTACATCTCGTGGGCGATCGTCCTGATCTTCTCCTCGATCGAGGCGTTCCAGTCGTACAGCGGGCGGAAGTGCGGAGCGCTCGCGGTGGCCAACGCGTGCACGCGCTCGGCAAGCGCCGTGCAGCCCGTGCCGCCCGTACCGAACGGGTCGGCCACGACGGCCTCGACGCCCAGCGACTTGCAGTGTGCGACGACGGCGTCCAGCTCCGCTGCCGTGTCGGTGGGGAAGCGGTTGATCGCCACCACGCAGGGCTGCTCGAAGTGCCGGATATTCTCAAGGTGCTTCTCGAGGTTGGGCATCCCGGCGGCAAGGGCGGCGGCGTTGGGCGCGCTCACGGTGTCGAGCGGTGCCCCACCATGCATCTTGAGCGCGCGCAGCGTGGCCACGAGCACGGTGCAGGCGGGGGCGAATCCGCCGTAGCCGCAGTTGATGTCGAAGAACTTCTCGGCTCCCAGCTCGAACGCGAAGCCGGCCTCGGTGACGACGATGTCGGCGTAGGCCAGTGCCAGGCGCGTCGCGGCGATCGAGTTGGTGCCGTGCGCGATGTTGGCGAACGGCCCGCCGTGGACGATCGCGGGCACGCCCTCGCGGGTCTGCACCAGGTTCGGCATCACCGCGTCGCGCAGCAGTGCGGCCATGGCGCCGACCGCGCGCATGTCGCCGGCGGTGACGGCCGTGCCGTCGGGGCGGTAGCCGACGACGATGCGGGCCAGCCGTGCCTTCAGGTCGTCGATGCCGTCGGCCAGGCAGAGGATGGCCATGACCTCGCTGGCCGCCGAGATGTCGAAGCCCGACTCGCGCGGCACGCCCTCGAGGTGGCCGCCCAGGCCCAGGACGATGTGGCGAAGGGCACGATCATTCATGTCGAGCACGCGGCGCCACGTGACGCGCCGCGGATCGAGCCCGGAGTCGTTGCCGTGGTGCAGGTGGTTGTCGACCATCGCGGCGAGCAGGTTGTGGGCGCTCGAGACCGCGTGGATGTCGCCGGTGAAGTGCATGTTCACGTCGTCGGCCGGCTCGACCTGCGAGGCGCCGCCGCCGGTGCCGCCGCCCTTCATGCCGAGGTACGGCCCGAGCGACGGCTCGCGCAGCGCGACCGCGGCGCGCACGCCGTTCTTTGCCAGGCCCTGGGCCAGCCCGATCGAGGTCGTTGTCTTGCCCTCGCCGGCGGGCGTGGGCGTGATCGCCGAGACCAGCACGAGGCGGCCCTGCGGTGCGCGGCCTGCGAGCGCGGCGAGCGAGATCTTGGCCTTGGTGTTTCCGTACGGGATGACGTGTTCCGGGGCGAGCCCGAGCGTGCGGGCGACATCCATGATGGGTTTCATGAGGGCAAATTGACGGTCGCGCACTCCGGCGGCAAGCACCTTTTGCCCGAGGCAGAGCAGTCTGCTAGCCTTGGCGCATGAACTCCTTCCGCCATGCCCCGGTGCTGCTCGTAGCGCTGCTCGTCGCCGTCCCTGCGGGTGCTGGCTTCGCGGCGTCTGCCGCGACCGCCGCAGCGGCCCCGGCGAAGGCGACGAAGCCTGCCGCCCACGCCGTCGTCCCGTTCATCGCGGACGACCTCGATCGTGCGCTGGCCGAGGCGAAGCAGCGCGAGCTTCCCCTGTTCATCGAGTCGTGGGCACCCTGGTGACACTCGTGTCGCTCGATGCGGGCGTTCGTCTTCACGGACTCCGCCCTCGCGAGTGAAGCCGGACGGTTCGTCTGGCTCGCCATCGACGTCGAGAAGAAGCAGAACGCCGCGGCGAAGAAGGCGTACTACGCCTCGGCCCTGCCCACGTTCATGATCGTCCATCCCGGCGACGGCTCGGTGCTGAGCCGGCGCGTCGGCGGCATGTCGGTCGAGCAGCTCCGCGAGTTCCTGCGTTCGGGGGAGGCCGCGCTCGTCGCCGCGCGCGGCGGGAAGCCCATCGCGCCGGCGGACACCGCGTTGGCGAGCGCCGAACGCGCCTATGGCGCCGGGGACTACGAGAGGGCGGCCGGCGCGTATGTCGTGGCGTTGCGCACTCCGCCCGCCGATCCGACCGCCGATTCGCGCGCGGTCGAGGCGGCGCTGTTCGCGCTGTCGACGACCGGTCGCGATGCCGAGGGGCTCGAGGTCGCCGAGGCGGCCCGGGCTCGCTTCGGCCACAGCCCGGCGGGGGCGAGCGCGACCGCGCAGGCGCTCGACTTCGCGCTGGCGCTGCCGGATTCGATCCCGGGGCGCGGTGCAAAGGTCGCCGAGCTCGAGGCGGCCACGCGCGCGTTCGTCGCCGACACGACGCTCGTGCTCGCCGATGACGATCGCTCGGGCATGCTCGGCACCCTGCTCTCGACGCGGCAGGATGCGAAGGACGAGGCGGGGGCCAGGGTCGCCGCCGATGCCTGGGTCACGTTCCTGCTCGCTGCCCGGGCGCGTGACACGACCGCCGAACAGCGGACCGCCTCGGATGGATACCTGGTGGGTGCGGCGATCGAGGCCGGCGAGCCCGAGCGTGCGCTGCCGGCGCTCCAGGCGTCGGAGCGGGACCTGCCCGACGACTACAACCCCCCGGCGCGCGTGGCCGCGCTGTACAACGCGATGAAGCGCTGGGACGACGCACAGGCGGCCGCGAAGCGCTCGCTGGCCAAGGCGTACGGGCCGCGCAAGCTGCGCGTCTACTCGACGCTGGCCGATGCGCAGATCGGGGCGGGGAAAAAGGCGGCCGCGCGGGCGACGCTCGACGAGGGGATCGCGTATGGAGCATCTCTGCCCGAAGGGCAGAGGCCGAATGCCCTCATGGCGTCGCTCGCCAAGAAGCGGGATGGGTTGCTGGCGAAGAGCTAGCGGGCGAAGCCCAGTCGCTTCAGCACTTCTGCAATGAGAAGGAGGTCCCGCCTTGCGGCAGGACCTCCTTCCCTGTCCTGGCAAAACCGTGACCGCGCTGCGCGCGGTCAGTGTTCGATCTGCAAGTCCTCGGTCTGCTTCTCCGCGGTGATCGCCCGGCCTTCCGCGTCGTAGTACTTGAAGTCGACGCGCCGGTTGAGTGCCAGCTCGCGCGTGTCCTTCTCGGCGTTGAGCAGTCCCTCCGCGCCCGCGAACTTGGTCGTGATCCGCCCGCCGTCGACACCGGCCTTGACCAGCGCGGCCTTCACCGCGTCGACCCGGCGCTGCGACAGCTTGCGGTTGTACTCGGCCGAGCCGCGCGAGTCGGTGTGGCCCTCGAGGTCGACCTTCACGTCCGGATACTTCGCCAGCACGCCGGCGATCCGCTTGCACACCGCGACCGAGGCGGGTGCCAGCGTGAACTTGTTGAGCGCAAAGTGGATCCCGCTTGGGATTCCGCGCAGGGCCTCGATCACCTCGGCGTTCGGCTCGATCGGCGGCGGCGGCGGCACCGGCGGCGGCACCGGCTTCATGCACTCGTCGGCCTTGGCCCTTGCGTCGGCCGCTTCCTTCCGCGCCGCCTCGATGCGCGGCGTGCTGCGGCAGGGGACCTGCGTCGGCTCGGACATCCCCTGGCGGGCGATCGCCGCCGACTCGACCTCGAGCCGGGCGATCTCGTCGGCGATGCAGGACGCGCCCGCGTGGGCGCGCAGGCCCGCGACGTCCGCGTCGAGCGGAGCCTCCTCGGCCGGCGGCGTGCCCGGCACGGTGGCGGCCATGGCGCGCGCGCGCTGCGCCGGGTCCGTGCGGCCGGCCGAATCCGCGACCGCTTCGTGCAGCGCGATGGCGCGGGCCAGCGCGCTGTCGGCCGCGCCGGTCCGGTCCTCGGCCGCGATCG
>JANOEH010000069.1:0-6751 GCA_031413115.1 Candidatus Eiseniibacteriota bacterium
CAACACGCGGGATTGGGGAAGCGCCTGGCAGGTTCAAAATCTCGGCCTGGCTGCGGTCCTCGCCTTCGCCGAGCGGGTGCGCGGCGCGCTGCTCGCCGCGGGTGTGCGCGTCAAGCTCGACGACCGTGATCAGTACACACCGGGCTGGAAGTACAACGAGTGGGAGCTGCGCGGCGTGCCCGTCCGCGTCGAGGTGGGGCCGCGCGACGTGGCCAAGGAGTCGGTCGTCTTCGTGCGCCGCGATGACCGCGCCAAGTCATTCGTGCCGTTCGCCGCGGTGGGAGCTTCGATGGTCGCGCTGCTCGACGTGCTGCAGCTGGCGATGTTCGACCGCGCGCACCAGTTCCGCGCCGACAGCACGCGCCGGGCCGACGACCTGACGACGCTCAACATCATCATCCGCGACCAGCGCGGCTTCGTCGCCGCCCACTGGTGCGGGGACGCGGATTGCGAAGCGGCGATCAAGACCGAGACCTCGGCCACGATCCGCAACCTGCCGCACGACACGCCCGAGGAGCAGGGGACCTGCGTGCGCTGCGGCCGGCCCAGCCGCCACCGCGTCCTGTTCGCGAAATCTTACTAGGCTCGAGATGACCGGCTCGCGCGGCAGGCGCCCCGGGATCGCCGTCCGCCTGCCGAACTGGTTGGGCGATCTCGTGCTCGCCGGGCGCGCCGTCGATGCGCTGGCCGCGCGCTTCGCCGATCATGATTTCGTGCTGCTCGGCCGCCCATTCGCACCCGCGCTGGCCGCGGCACACTGGCCTCAGGCCCGCTGGCTCGCCGCACCGGCGACCGGCCTCGCCTGGCTGCCCGCCGTTCCCGCGCTCGCGGCGCTCGGCGCGCGCACCATCATCACCTTTCCGCCCTCCCTGTCGGCCCGTCTGCACGCGGCGTGCGCCTGCATCCCTGAGCGCGCGGGCCTGGCGCACGAGGAGGGCGGCTTCCTGTTGACCCGCACCGCCCCGCGCGGCGCCCGCGGCACGCGCCATCTCGAGGATGAGTACCTCGACGTCGTCCGCACGCTCGGGGCCGACCCGCTCCCGCGCCGGCCGTGGACGCTGCCGCCGAGCGCGTCCGCTTCCGCCACCGCGGCGCTCGCCGCGGCGGGGCTCGATTCGGCCACCGTCGTCGCCGGGCCGCTCCTCGTCGTCGCGCCCGGCGCCCGCTATGGCCCCGCCAAGCGCTGGGCGCCCGAGCGCTTCGCCGCCGCGGCTGCAGCCTGGGCCGAGGCGCAACCCGAACCGGAGCGCACGCACGTGTTGCTGGTCGGCGGAAGCGAGGATCGCAAGGCGGTCGCCGCGGTGCGCGCAGCGGCGGCCACGGGTCCCGCGCACTTCGTCGCACTCGCCGGCGGCACGGACCTTCCGGCGCTGGCCGGGCTGCTCGCGGGCGCCGATGCGGTGCTCGCCAACGACTCGGGAGTGGCGCATCTGGCCGCCGCACTCGGCCGGCCCACCGTGGTGATCTTCGGCTCCACCGATCCGCGCTGGACCGCGCCGCGCGGCGCGGCGGTCCGCGTGCTCGCCGAGCCGCCCCGCTGCGCGCCATGCTTTCGTCCTTCCTGTTCGGTGGCCGAGCGCTACCGCTGCCTGCGCGCGGTGCATGTCGAGGATGTCATCGCGGCGCTGCTGGCGCTCGCGCCCGGCGACGCGGGCGCAGGGCGCAATCCCGGGGGTCGTCCGTGAGGCCCGCCGTCTTCCTCGATCGCGACGGCACCCTCAACCGCGAGGTGGGCTACATCGGCGATCCGCTGGCACTGGAGTTGTTGCCGGGTGTCCCGGCAGCCCTGGGGCGTCTGGCGGCAGCGGGCTTCGCCGTGGTGGTGGTCACGAACCAGTCCGCGATCGGCCGCGGTGTGTTCACGCGGGCGCAGGTGGACGCGGTACACGCGCGCTTGCGAAGCGAGCTGGCCGCCTCCGGCGTCCAGCTCGATGCCATCTTCGTCTGCCCGCATGCGCCGGCGGACGCGTGCGCCTGTCGCAAGCCGCGCCCCGGCCTGTTCCTCGAGGCGCGCGACGCCCTCGGGCTGAACCTGGCGAAGTCGTGGATGGTGGGGGATACGGTCAGGGACATGGCCGCGGCGCGGGCGGCAGGGGTGCGCCCGCTCTACGTGACGACCGGTTGGGGCGAGCGGGATCGTGCGGCAGCCCGGGCGGATGGACTCGCGGAGGTCGACATCGTGCCGGACCTCGCCGCCGCCGTCGGGAGGATTCTCGAACTCAGCGCGTCGGGGCGCTGAGCTCGAGCGCGTAGCGCCTCCCGCCGTCGGCAGGGGCGTAGGTCATCGGGTGACCCGCGCTCCGCGTCTGCTCGGTCGAGATCCAGCCTGCCTCGACCAGCTCGTCGAGCCGCGTCGGGTAATGCCCGCGCTCGACCCGGTAGACGTCGAGTGCGAAACGGACATCGGCGAGCGCGAGTACGCCATAGGCATCCCCCTCGGCCGGCACGGCCGGGGGCGCGGTCTTCCACCCCGCAAGCTGCATGACGACCACCAGCGCCACGGCGGCCCCGGCGAGCATCGCATCGGTGCGCCACGCCGGGCCGAGCCCACGACGATTTGCGGCCGGGTCGGGTGCTGGGGCCTCCTCGCGCGCCCGACGGCCCTGGATCTCGATCCATCCGGCTTCCACGAGGCGATACAACGCCTCGAAGGCCTCGTACTCGTTGAGCGGCGCCTCGGCGACGAGCTCGCCCAGCGTGCGCCTGCCGTCGACCAGCCCGAACAGCTCCTTCTCCTCCTCGCTCAACGAGGCATCCGGGTCGGGCAATTCCTTCAGCCCGAGCACGAGTCCGGGATCGCCGAGCGTCCCCTGGTAGCGCCGCATCTCGTCGGTCCGCCGCACGGCTTCCATGAGCATGGACTCGGTCGAGAGCGACATGGGGAGAACGCTCTCGGGCGGGTTGCCGTTGGCGAACGAGTAGACGCCGTCATCCCACGAGATGACCTCGTGCAGTACGTCGAGGACGAGACGCTCGTAGAGCACGGTGAGTTCTTCGCGCTCGAGGTAACGACCGTTGAGCAGCAGGTCGACGAGGTCGCGGCCGCTCTCGGCATGGATCGAGCTGATGCCGCGCATCTGCTCCTCGGAGAGCCGGTGGATGCGGCGCAGGAACCCGGTGAGCGGATCGTCGCCGCCCATCCCGCGGTCGCGCACTGCGGCGATGCGGCCCTCCAGCAGGTAGACGACGCGGGCTTCCGACTCCCGCGTCACGCGCAGGCATCCGGTCTTCCGCTGGCTCGAGAGGAGCTGCAGGATTTCGCTGAGCGAGAACTCGCGAAGACTTCCGGAGAGGGCCATGACGGTCTCCTAGGCGGCGCGCTTGATGCGGGCGACGGGCTTGCCCGCGGACGACTCGAGCCCGATCTCGTTCTCGCGGGCGCGGCCCTGCCACGACAGCGTCGAGAGGAGCGAGATGGAATAGACGACGGCGAAGGCCGACAGCGCGAACATCGCGCCGGGCCGGGACGCGTCGACGAGGACGCGCGGATCGTACGGGAACGGCGCCGTGCCCCCGAAGGCGAGGAGTCCGGCCAGTGCGGCGGCGGCGGCGATCGCCCAGCCGGTGAGCACGCGATCGAACGCGATCGCGCCGTACCCGGGAACGACGGCGGCGAGGGCGAGCCGGATCCAGTCCTGGCGTCGGCGGGTCTCGCGCCGGCGCTTGAACAGGAGCAGGCGGCCGAACTCGGGCGTGGTGGCTGTGCCCACGACGGCCGAGCACGCGACGCACAGCACCGAGTCGCGGCGGCGCGTCGCACAACGACGGCACACGGTCGAACCGCAGTTCCCGCAGATGCGGGCCGGCAGGTGATGGCGCAGCACGAGCCCGGCGCCGAGCCCGATCGCCGCGAAGACCAGCGTCCACACCGCGACCGGAAGGCCGCGACTCTCGAACCACGGACGCCACGCAGGCGGCACGGCATCGGCGCCCTCGTCGGCGGCGCCGGCGGCGAAGACCGCCGGCCACTGGACGGACGGCTCGAGCCACTCCTCGGCCAGCGCCGGCGCCTCGCTCGACGACGCGCGAGCCTGCAGGCTGCGCACGAGATCGAAGTCGAGCGCGGTGGCCTGCGCAATCTCCTCGCTCGCTTCGGCATAACGGAAGCGCGCGGTGTAGAGCTGGCCCAGGTTGTAGCGCGGCGGGGCCCAGCGCGGCGAGAGCATGATCGCGCGTTTGTAGTGCATCTCGGCGGCCTCGCCGTTGCCCCGCAGCGTCTCGATGTTGCCCAGGTTGTTCGGGATGCGCGCCTCGCGCGGCCACAGCTCCTCGGCGCGGCGATAGGCGATCACGGCGGCGTCGTATTGCTTGCCCTTCTGCGCCGTCCAGCCTTCCGCGAAGGCGAGGAACGGATTGTCCGGAAGTTGCGCGGCGAGCGCCGACAGCTCGGCCATGCGCCCGGCCGAGTACGGCTGCTGCGGGACGCGCAGCGTCGAGTAGAACGGCGGCTCGCCCTCGCGCAGCGGCAGCGAGAGCTCGCCGAAGCAGGACAGGGCGATCGGGCTGGTCACCAGCAGCGCGGTCAGACCGATGAACACCATCCGCTCGGTCTTCTTCAGGTAGCCCCACAGCATCGCCAGGGTGAACGTCGCGGGGATCGCCACGCCCAGGCCGAACGCCCACGGCAGGAGCAAACCGACGGTGGCCCACGCGCGCGCGCGCGGCTCCGGCATGCGGCGCTGCAGGAGCTCGGCGTAGACGTGGCGCAGCCGGTCGCGGTGGCGCCAGCAGAGCAGCAACGCCACGGCGATCGTCGCCAGGTACAGGGCGCTCAACGCGTAGAACAGCACGTAGCTCGTGAAGTGGTGCTGGAGGCGGAACTGCATGCGCGCCAGTCCGACGATGCGCCCGATCTCGATCAGGGCCTGCGCCGGGTCGCGCGAAAAGAAGTGGCCTGCCAGGCGCAGGCGCGGGGCGAGGTACGTCGGGTCGAGTTCCTCGGCGCCTCGCCACAGACGCACGGCGGTCTCGTTGTCGCCGCGCCTGGCGGCGTCGTGGCCGAGGCGATAGACCAGCGTCGCCGCGTGCGGCAGGGCCGGCAGTTCCTCGGCCTGCATCCACGCCAACCAGCCCCGGACGTCCGCCGGGTCGTTCGGTGGCGTGACCACGGGGGTCGCGACCGGGGGCGCGGGAGTGGCGCCGGCGGGAGACCCGGAAAGGCCGGAAAGCGTCAGGAGCAGGGCGCAGGCCACCCCGTTCACGAGGCTTCGGATCGAGCTAACGTTCGATTCCATCGAGGCTTTTCCTTGACAGGCTTTGCCGCCTGCCGATAGCGTCCGCTGCGTCACGGAGTCGCCGAGACCCTCTCGGTCGCCCCGTTTATCGGCTTCCTTCCAGGCTTCTTGAGGACCATTGCGCCCCTCGCGTCCGGCGGGGGGCTTCCCGTTCCGGGGTGCCCGTGTCCGAATCCGCCGCGATTCCGTCCGTCCGCATCGCCGACCTCGGCCAACACGTCGGCGCCGAAGTCGACCTCCACGGCTGGGTCCACCACCGGCGGGGCAGCGGCAAGGTCAAGTTCCTGGTCGTCCGCGACGGCAGCGGGCTCGTCCAGGCCGTCGGCGTCAAGGGCGAGATGCCCGAGCCCGCCTTCGATGGCCTCGACACCCTCCCGCAGGAGTCGGCGGTCGTCATCCGCGGGATCCCGCGCGCCGACACCCGTGCCCCGGGCGGCTACGAACTCGCCCTGCGCGGCATCGAGGTCGTCCACGCCGCCCAGCCGTACCCGATCTCGCCCAAGGAGCACGGCACCGAGTTCCTGATGGATCATCGGCACCTGTGGCTGCGCTCGCCTCGACAGCACGCGATCCTGCGCGTGCGCGCCACGCTGATCCGCGCCCTGCGCGACTACTTCGACACGCGCGGTTTCACGCTCGTCGACGCGCCGATCTTCACGCCCAACGCGTGCGAGGGAACCTCGACGCTGTTCGAGACCGCATACTTCGACCAGAAAGCGTACCTGACGCAGAGCGGCCAGTTGTACATGGAGGCCGCGGCGATGGCCTTCGGGAAGGTGTACTCGTTCGGCCCCACGTTTCGCGCCGAGAAGTCGAAGACCCGCCGCCACCTCATTGAATTCTGGATGCTCGAGCCCGAGATGGCGTGGGCCACGCTCGACGACGTGATGGCGCTCGAGGAAGACATGCTCGAGCACGTGGTCGGGCGCGTGCTCGAGGACCGCGCCGAGGAACTGAAGCGCATCGAGCGCGACACGACGCACCTTCAACGCGTCAGGAAACCGTTTCATCGCCTGCACTACGACGATGCGGTGAAGTTGCTCAACGAGAAGGGGCTGCCGTTCGAGTGGGGCGGCGATTTCGGCGCGCCCGACGAGACGGTGATCGCCGAGTCGTTCGATCGCCCGGTGTTCGTGCATCGCTTCCCGACAGCGATCAAGGCGTTCTACACGCAAGCCGCCGTGGATCAGCTTGGTCGATGACGACGAGGTGTGCGCGGCCAGGTCGTCCTTCTCGCACAGCAGCACCTTCAGGCCGCGCCCGGCCAGGTCGCGCGCGATGCCGGCACCGTTGATTCCGCCGCCGACCACGAGCACGTCGCAACTCAGCGGGCCGCGCGGTTCGTCGGCGGCGGCAGGGTGGGTCGGGGCAGGCTTCAAACTGAGGGTCTCACGTTCCATTGTTTTCGCTTGGCTTCCATACTAGACATAGATTGTTCCTTTTCTACCCGGGAATCCCCTCACAGTGCTTCGAATCGATTCGTTTAGCCTCGATGGGGATGAATCCCAATCCGCGCC
>JANOEH010000070.1:0-16743 GCA_031413115.1 Candidatus Eiseniibacteriota bacterium
CCTGGACACCCAGGCGCGGGTCGGCCTCGAGCTCCTTCTCGAGCTTCGCGAAGCGCGCCGGGTCCTTCATGCGGAACGTCACGCTCGAGAACCCGCCGTCGCGCAGCACGGGCGAGAGGATCGCCACGTCGCCCCACACCTCGGACTCGAACGCGGTGCCGGCGGCCTCGAACAGGCCGACGACGGTGAACGCGCGCTGGCCCAGCTTCACCTGGTCGCCCAGCCCGAAGCCGACGAACCGGCTTGCGATGCGCGTGCCGACGATCAGCTCGGCCGCCCCGGGCTCGAACGTGCGGCCCGCCGTGATCTTCACGCGGTCGCGCAGCGCCATGCCGTCGCGGTCGACGCCACGGATCGTGACGTTCGACGAGCCCTTGCCGCCGGTGCGATCCTGGTTGATCAGCACGACCATGTCCGAGGTCACCAGGGGCCGGCCGTCCTTGCCGATCGCGACGTCGGTGAGGCCGCGCAGGATGGCCACGCCCCCGCGGTCGATGCCGCTGGTCAGCTCGCTGTCGGCGCCGGTGCGCATCACCAGCGCGTTCTGCGCCGAACCCGTCGCGACGAGCGACTGCTGGAATCCGTTCGCCAGGGCCAGGGCGAGCACGAGGATGGCGACCACCAGCCCGATCCCGACGGCGGTGGCGAGCGTCGACCACGGGCGACGCATCACGCTGCGGACGTTGTAGGAGATCGGCACGGCCATCGGTCTTCCTCCCTTACGCCACGCGCCGGAGCGCGTCGACGATCCTGAGGCGCGCGGTCTGCCACGCCGGTACGAGCCCGGACACCGTGCCCATGAAGGCGGCCAGCGCGATCCCGGTGACGACCGTCTCCCAGTGCACGGACATCGGCGGGAAGAACGGCAGCGACACCTTCCCGTTGCCGATCAGGAACCACGCGAAGAACGCGCCGGCGACGCCGCCGAGCAACGTGATCAGGAGGGCCTCGGCCAGCACCAGGAGGAAGAGATAGCGGTCGGAGAAGCCGAGTGTCTTCAGGACGCCGAACTCCCCGGTGCGCTCGCGAATGGCCATCATCATCGTGTTCATGGCGACCAGCAGGATGGCGAACGCGATGGCGCCGCCGAGCACGCGGACGACGAACGGGATGTTGCCCATCATGCTGACGAACCCGGCCTGGAACGCGCGCTCGGTCTCGGTGCGGGTCGGCGCCGAGGAGTTCTCGAACGCGGCGTCCACGGTGCGGATGATCTGCCCGGCGCGGTTCGGGTCGGCCAGCTCGAGGCTGAACACGCCGACCTGCGCCTGTCGGTTCGAGTTCTCGTACAGGTAGTCCCAGTGGAAGTAGACGGTCAGGTCGTCGAGGCCCTTGACCTTCGGGCGGTAGACCGCGCGGATGACGAACGGCCACGAGCCCGGGTAGATCGTGCCGGTGATGCGGATCGTCTGGCCCAGCTTCCAGCCCTGCTTCTTCATCAGGCCCTCGCCGACGATCGCGGCGGTGCGCTCGTTCATGAACGCGGCCAGCTTCGGGTCCATGTCGGCGGGCGCGGACAGCCCGGCCGCCGGCGAGGCCTCGACGATCGCCAGGTCGGTGTCGTACATGGGCAGATAGGTCGTCGGGTCGATGGCGAACTGGGCGTAGAAGTTCTTGGCATCGACCGGGTCGGTGCCGCCGAACCAGTTCGACCACGTCACCGCACGGACGCCCGGGATGGCGCGGATCTTCTCCAGGTGGCCCATGGGCAGCGGGAACACCAGCGAGGTCTTGTTGCGCGTGATCAGGCGCGATTCGTTGCCGACGTTGATCGTGTCCTCGAGCGTGTCGGTCAGGGCGCGCACGGAGCAGAACAGGAACAGCGCCACGAACACCGACAGCGTGGTCAGGACCGTGCGAACCTTGTTCCGCCCCAGGTTGGCGAACACGAGCGTGACGAAGTTCACGGCCGCGACTCCTCGAGCGATAGCACGCCCTTGTCGAGGTGGACCATGCGGTGGGCGCGGGCGGCCGCGCCCGGATCGTGCGTCACCATGACGATGGTCTTCTGGTAGCCCGAGTTGAGCTTCTCGAGCAGCTCGAGGATCTCGCCTGCCGACTTCTTGTCGAGGTCGCCCGTGGGCTCGTCGGCGAGGATCAGCGTCGGGTCGGTGACCACCGCACGGGCGATGGCGACGCGCTGCTCCTGTCCGCCCGACAGCTGGCGAGGGTAGTGGTCGAGGCGATCCTCGAGCCCGACGATCGACAGCGCGCGGCGGGCGCGCTCCTTGCGCTCCTTGCCCTTCATGCCCTTGACCAGCAGCAGCGGCAGCTCGACGTTCTGCTGCGCGGTGAGCACCGGCATCAGGTTGTACATCTGGAAGATGTAGCCAACATTTCGCGAGCGCCAGCGAGCGAGGGCGCCCGTCGAAAGCCGTCCGATGTCCTCGCCATCGACGACGACCTCACCCGAGGTCGGCTTATCGATCCCGCCGATCAGGTTCAGGAGCGTCGTCTTGCCGGAGCCCGACGGCCCCATCAGCGCGACGTACTCACCCGTGTTGATGTCGAGCGAGAGTCCGTCGAGGACCGGCACCTCGAGCTTGTTCCGGTGGTAGACCTTGCGGACGTTGCGGACTTCGACCTGCGCCATCGCGTTCAGCCTCCTGCCTTGATCGTGACCTTCGTGCCGGGCGTGAGTCCGGCCGACGGGGCGACGATCACCTGCTCGCCGCCCGTCAGCCCTGAACGCACCTCGACACGCACTCCGTCGTCCGCACCGGTCTCGATCTCGAGCGGCACGGCCTTCCCCTGCTCCACCGTCCACACGCGCGGCTTCGCCCCCGTGCGATCGATCGCCGCCGTCGGGGCGAACACGCGCCGCGGCGCGGCCGAGGCAGACTCCGCCCCGGCGGGGACGAAATCGACCCGCGCCCCCATCTCGGGCAGGATCCGCGGATCGCGGTCCGAGATGCCCACCTTGACCAGCACCGTCGCCTTCTGGCGATCGGCCGTGGGGACGACCTGCCGCACCGCCCCCGCGAACGACGTGTCCGGGTAGGCGTCGAGCGTGATGCGCGCGGTCTGCCCGTTGGTCACCCGCGCGTTGTACGCCTCGTTGACGTCGACCTCGACCTCGAGCGTGGCGAGGTCGGCCATGGTCGCGATCGCGGTGCGGGTGAGCCCCCCGCCGGCCGCCGAGGGCGCCACGATCTCGCCCACCTCGGCATCCTTGCGCAGCACGGTGCCATCGAACGGGGCGCGCACGTTCGTGTTCTCGAGGGTCGCGGCGGCCATGCGCACGTTCGCGGTCGCCGCCGCGAGCCCCGCGCGGGTCGCGCCCACGCGCGTCTGCGCGTCCTCGAGCGCCGTGCGCGCGACGACGCCGCGCGTCGACAGCTCGTCGGCACGCACGAGCTCGCGCTCGGCCTGCGCCAGCTCGAACTCGAGCCGCGACTCCTCGGCCCGCGCCACGGCCAGCGCCGCGCTGTACTCGGCGCTCTCGATGCGCGCGATCACCGCGCCCTTGGTCACGCGCGAGCCCTCGGTGACACCCAGGTACTCGAGCCGGCCGGCGATCTTCGCCGCGACCGACGCCTTGGTGCGCGCGACGACGTAGCCGCTGGCGGTGATCGCGCCGGGAGCCGCGCCGCCCTCGATGTCGACACTCGCGGTGCGCACTTCGAGCGGGCGGTTGCCGAGATAAACGGCGGCGGAGCCGCCGAGCCCGAGGAGGAGGACGATCGGGAGGAGAGCCCGGCGCCAGGCCGGGGAGCGATCGGACTCGGGTGTCCGGCGGGACGAGGCTGCCGGCTCGCGATCGATCCGCAGCTTTTCGAGATCGGACGTCGAAGGGGACATCAGGATTCCTCGGGCGGGGCCCCGCGGGAGGGGAATCCGGGGGCGAATGCCAACGGCCGACCCCGAAGGGCCGGCCGAGCATGGAGCGGAAGACGGGATTTGAACCCGCGACAACCACCTTGGCAAGGTGGAGCTCTACCGGGCTGAGCTACTTCCGCAAGTTTCGTGCTGCAGACGGGCAAAATGTAGCGGGGGCGCGGGTTGGCTGTCAAGACCCACCGCCGGGCTGCGATTGACCGGCCTCTCCCGAACCCCTATAACCAAGGGGTGCCCACTCTCGTGCAGAAGTACGGCGGAACCTCGGTCGGGACCCCCGATCGGATCGCCGCCGTGGCCGACCGCATCCGGGCGACCCGGGAGGCCGGCTACGACCTGCTGGTCGTGGTCAGCGCCATGGGAGAGACGACCGACCACCTGCTCGACCTGGCCCGTTCGATCTCGGCCGATCCGCCGCGCCGCGAACTCGACATGCTGCTCACCGCCGGCGAGCGCATCTCGATGGCGCTGCTGGCCATGGCGCTGGCCGAGCGCGGCGTCAAGGCGGCGTCGTTCACCGGCTCGCAATCGGGCATCCTCACCGACGGCGGGCACGGCGAGGCGCGCATCGCCGACCTCCGCCCCGTTCGCCTGCGCGAGGCGCTGGCCGCGGGGACGATCGCGATCGTCGCCGGTTTCCAGGGCGTCTCGCCGGCGAAGGAGATCACGACGCTGGGCCGCGGCGGCTCGGACACCACCGCGGTGGCGCTCGCGGCGGCGTTCGGCGCGGCGGCGTGCGAGATCTACACCGACGTGGCCGGCGTCTACACCGCGGATCCGCGCAAGGTGCCGGGGGCTCGGCGCATCCAACACCTGTCGTACCGGGAGATGTCGGCGCTCGCCCACCGCGGCGCGCAGGTGCTGCATCCGCGCTCGGTCGACCTGGCGGCGCGGTATCATGTTCCGCTGTGGGTGAAGACGAGTTTCGGCGACGAGGAGGGCACGCTGGTGGACGGCAAGGAGATCCCGATGGAAGGCCCGCACGTCACCGGTCTCGCCCACAGGAGCGACGTCGCACTGGTCGAGTTGCGGGGCACGGACACGCCGAAGGACGCGGCCGCCGCCGCGCTCGACATGCTGGCGCGCGCCGGCGTCTCACCCGACCTGCTGGCCATCGAATCGAACCGCGTCGAGCGCTGTCGCGTGAGCTGGATCGCACCCGACGCCGAGGCCGAACGCCTCAACGAACTCTGGGAATCGCTCGATCCGCCCGCGGGCCGCTGGACGTTGAACGTCCATCGCGGGCTCGCCCTCGTCACCATCGTCGGCCACGCCCTGGCCGATCGCTCCACCTTCGCGCTGGATGCCGCCCGTCGCCTCGCTGTCGCCGAGGTCGCCGTGCGCGCCGTGCGTGTCGACTCCCTCTCCGTGTCGTTCGTCGTGCCGCGCAACGCGGTCGAGAGCGCGCTCCGCGCCCTCCACGCCGCCTATTTCGAACCCGTCGCCTGAGAGGTCGCCATGCCGCCCCGTATCTGGATCTTCGTCTTCGTCGCCGTGGGCCTCATCGCCCTCGGCGCCTTCATCGTCAACTTCGCCAGCGCGAAGAAGGCCGAACCCGCGAAAGGAGCCCCCACCGTGAGCAGCCAGACGCTGTATGACTTCGAGGTCGAGAACATCGAGGGCACGGCGGTCAAGCTCGACGCCTACAAGGGCAAGACCGTGCTGGTCGTGAACACCGCGTCAAAGTGCGGACTCACGCCGCAGTACGAGGGGCTGGAAAAGTTGTACGAGACGTACAAGGACCGCGACTTCGTCATCCTCGGCTTCCCGGCGAACGACTTCATGGGTCAGGAGCCGGGAACTGACGAGGAGATCCAGCAGTTCTGCAAGCTGAAGTACGATGTCGAGTTCCCGATGTTCTCGAAGATCAGCGTCAAGGGCAAGGACATCGCCCCGCTCTACGGCTGGCTGACGACGGGCGCGGGATACGACGGCGAGATCGAGTGGAACTTCGCGAAGTTCCTGGTCGGGCCCGACGGGAAGGTGATCGCGCGCTTCCATCCCAAGAAGACGCCGCTGGATCCCGAGGTCGTGGCGAAGATCGAGGCGACGCTGCCGGTGAAGAAGTCGGGTTAACCCCGGGCGATCCCCAGGGCCCACGAGCTGAAGCGCCGCGCCTCGACGTTGCGGCGCACCGCGCGGTAGACCTCGTCGTAGCCGGCGGCCGTCGCCTCCCACGACACGTCGGTCCCCAGCGCGTTGCCGACCAGGCGGCGCCAGCGGTGCGGCTCGGCGTAGACCGCCACTGCACGAGCCATGGCTTCGAGCAGCGCCGGGCCGGTGTGCGGGCGGAACAGGAACGCGGTGCCCTCGAGCGTGTCGCCGTCGAACTCGCGCAGCGAATCGACGAGGCCCCCGGTGGCATGCGCGACGGGGATCGTCCCGTAGCGCAGCGCGCGCAACTGCTGCATGCCGCCGGCCTCGAGCCTGGACGGCACCAGCAGCAGGTCGCTGCCGGCGAGAATGCGCCTGGCCTGTGCGTCATCGAACGCCAGGCGCACCGAGACGTGCTCGGGCGTGCGGCGCGCCGCGTCGCCGAGCATCGCCTCGAACTCGGCGTCGCCGCGGCCGAGCACGGCAAGCCGCACGTCGAGCGCACGCAAGCCATCGAGCGCATCGCGCACCACGTCCATTCCCTTCTCGGCGGTGAGGCGCGCGATCAGCCCGACGATGGGGCGATCCCAGCCGCGCTCGGCCGGGTCGGTCGGCCACCCCGCGCGCTCGGCCAGCGCCCGACGGCACGCTTCCTTGCCCGCGACCGCCTCTGCCGAGTAGCGCCCTGCGATCTCCATGTCCCCCGCCGGATCCCACTGCCGCGCGTCGATGCCGGGGACGACGCCGAGCAGGTCCTGGACGCGCGCCGCGAGCACGGACGACAGCGGCCCCGCAATCGTCGGGTCCTCGAGCAGCTCGGCGGCGAAGCGCACGCTGGGGAACACGATGCGATCGGCGTGACGCAGCGCCAGCTGGTTGATCGGCAGCATGCCCTGCAGGGTCGCGTGCGTGCGCGGGTCCTCGGCATCCTCGGGCAGGCCGAGCGCGGCGATCGTCGAGGCGGCGGCGACCGGCGCGTCACGCCAGTCGAGCACGGTGAAGAGCGCGCCGGTGCGGGCGAAGTGCGCATCGTCGGCGTCGAAGCGGCGCAGGAACGCGGGGACCCACGCGGCCGCGGCGTCGAAGGCGTGCACCAGATCGACACGATGATCCATCAGGCGGATCGCGGTGAGCACGGCGCGGGCAAAGAACGCGCCGCGCGCGGCGCAGGCCTCGGCGTCACCGGTGTCGGCCGGGCCGAAACCCGGCGCGTCGAAGAATCGACGCTCGCCGCGGTGCTGCACCAGGTAGACGTCGAAGGGCTGCCCGGGCCGGCGCAGGCGAATCAGCGAGGCGCTCTCGTTGCCGTCACCCAGCGGCACGGCGAAGCCGGCGAGCACGGTCTCGCGCTCGGCGTCGGGCGGGATCGTGAGGTCGCGATGGGCAGGCAGGAACAGGGCGATCTCGTGGCCGCGGCGGGCCAGCGCGTCGGCGAGCGCGGCCACGACCTCGGCGCGGCCGTCCTCGCGCGCGTAGGGCGCGCAGGCGTTCGCCACCAGGGCGAGGCGCAGGGTGTCGCTCATGCGGGGGACCTCCGTGTCGGGTCGATCAACGCACCTCGCGAAGGAAGGCGGCGGCGTCCTCGGGCGGCGTGGGGTTGATGTAGAACCCGCTGCCCCACTCGAAGCCGGCGATCTTCGTCAACTTGGGCATGATCTCGATATGCCAGTGATAATACTCGTGGTCGATGTCGCGATACGGCGAGGTGTGGATCACCAGGTTGTACGGCGGCATTTCGAGCGCGGCATTGAGGCGCAGCAGCACGTCCTTGAGCACGCCGGCGAGTTCACGGTCCTGCTCCATGCCGCCCGTTTCGTACACGGGCAGGTGCTTGCGCGGCAGGATCCAGCACTCGAACGGGAAGCGGGAGGCGAAGGGAACGATCGCGGCATAGTTCGCGGTGGCGCGAACGACGCGGCGGCCGTTGCCCTCGGTCATTTCCTGCTCGACGATGTCACAGAACACGCATCGCTCCTTGAGCGTGAAGTAGGCGCGGGCGCCCTCGATCTCCTCCTGCACGGCTTTGGGGAGGATCGGGGTGGCGATGAGCTGGGCGTGCGTGTGCTCGAGCGATGCGCCCGCGGCCTCGCCGTGATTCTTGAACACCAGGCCGTAGCGCAGGCGCTTGTCGTTGCGCAGGTCGGCGAGGCGGGCGCGAAAGGCGCCCAGCACCTCGGCGATGCGCTCCTCGGGCAGGTCGGCCAGGTCGGGAACGTGATCGGGCGTCTCGATGATCACTTCGTGCGCGCCGACGCCGTTCATGTGGTCGTACAGGCCCTCGCCGCGGCGAGCCAGGTCCCCTTCGACCATCAGGGCGGGAAACTTGTTGGGCACGACGCGCACCGTCCAACCCGGTCCGTTGGCGTGACCGTGGGCGCGATGGGCGAGCACTTCGGGCGGGGTTGCGCTCTCGCGACCGACGCAGAACGGGCACGAGGCCTCGGCGCGCTTCGGTTCGACCCGAGTCGTGAAATCCGACGGCTTGTGGCCCCGCTCGGTCGAGATGATCACCCAGCGACCGATCACGGGGTCCTTGCGCAACTCGGGCATCCGGTCTCCGGAAGGCGTCAGAAACGAAAGGGCGACAACGGGTTCGCCGGCAGACTACGGGGATCGGCGGGGTCCGGTCAAGCGAGGCCGGACCGGCGCTCCGTGGCCAGCCGCCGGAACAGGGCCTCCTGCTCCTCGCCGAACGTCTGGCTGCGCCGGGAACAGACGATCCGCGCGGTGGCGACGAACTTCTCGAGGTCGTACGGCGAGACGGTCACGCCGTCCCACCACGCGAACGCGGGCAGTTCCTTCGGGCTGCTCACCGCACCACCGACCAGGTTCGCCGCCGGTCCGACGACCGCGCCCGTGGTCAGCAGCGTGCCGATCGCGGTCTTCACGTGGTCGCCGAGGAACGCACCCACCTTCGACTCACCGGTGTCGTGCACGCGCCCGTCGATCGAGACCCGCACGGTGCCGTAGTTGTTCTTGAGGTCGCTGGTCGTCGTCAACGCGCCGAGGTTCGTCCACGCGCCGATGATCGAGTGCCCGACGAAGCCGTGATGCCGCTTGTTCCCGTAACCCTGGAAGATCGACTCCTCGATCTCGCCGGCGACCCGGCACACCGGGCCCAGGCTCACGCCCCCGCCCAGCTTGCCGCCCAGCACGTGCGTGCCGGCGCCGATCCAGCAGGGCCCCGCGACGAACGAATGCGGTTCGATCAGCGCATCGCGCTCGACGATGATCGGGCCGTCGCTTGCGTCGAGCACCGCGCCGGGTGAGACCCGCGCCGTCGGATGGAGCGCGATGGCGCCCGGGGAGACCAGGTGCGCCCCCGGCATGAGCGCCGGGTTCTCCCGCGGCGCCAGCTCGGCGCCATGCACCGCGCGGACGGCGAGCTCGCCCTCGACCATGAGTTCGTGGTGGTTGTGCTTGAGCACGTCCCAGATCGCGTCGATGAACGGCGCATCCACCGCCGCGTCGACGAAGTCGCCGATCTTTCGCGCCGCGGCGTCGGTCCACAGCGCGGGCTGGCGCAGGACCTGCGCAGTGCGGCCGGCGGCGTGGGCGAAGGCGAGCACGCGGCGACCGCAGGTATAGCGACGCCCGCCCTCCTGGCCGAGGATCTCGTCGATCCACCGCTGGTCGGCGAGCGCACGGCCGTTCACCCACAGCACGTCGCCCTGGATGCGCAGGTCGGCGAGGGCGGCCAGCGGGCCGTGCTCCTCGGCAGACGCGGCGAGCACGTCGGCACGGCCGACGAACGCGAACTGTGCGTCGGGAAAGTGTGCCTTCAGCTTGTCGGCGAGCGTGTGCCCGCCGATGCGCAAGTCCCACACCGGGCGCGTCGCGGCCAGCGGCCACAGCGCGCCGTGGGCGCCATCCTCGAACAGGACGACGACGCTCGGGTTCATCGTCCCGTCTCGCTGCGGAACGCCTCGGGCCAGCCTTCGGCGCGCGCGCGCTCGACCAGGCGCAGCGCGGCGTCGGTGTCGAGGCAGCCGCCGGCGCGCACGCGGTGGAGCCCACCCGCGCTCGCAACCCGGACCGGCACGCCGAGAAGCGCTGCCGCCTCAGCGCGCACGCGCCCGGCCCGCGCGGCATCGGAGGTGGCGGTGAGCTGCGCCTCCCAGCAGCCGGCGCTGGCCGCGGGCACCGGAATCGCCGGAACGGGCGCCGTGATTGCGTCGATCGTCGCCGCACCCTCGGCCGGCCGCAGTCCGCCCGGATCCGGCAGCGCGGCGACGAGGCGCTTGCCGAGGGCGCTCTCGCCCTCGGGATAGACGTGCGCGCGACGCGTGGCGCCAGAACGACCTGCGGTGTCCCACGGGGCGGTCACGGCGCCCGTACCACGCGGCAGCGTGTCGGACGGCGTGGCCGGTGTGGTTGGGGTCGGCTGGGACCCCGGGGGTGCAGCCGTGGGCGGCGCCGTTCCGCGCCCCGCGCAACCGGCGAGTGCAAGCGCGCAGGCAACGGCGAGCAGCGTGCGCGCGCAGCTCACGATCCGGTCCCCTCGTCGGGCGCCGGCGTCGACCATCCGCGCTCCTCGAGTGCGGCCACGGCCTTCCGCACCTCGTCGACACGATCGGCCGGACAGACCAGCGTGCCGCCGGCGTGCTGCACGACGACGAGTCCCTTGCCGCCGAGCACGACGACCGGACGATCTCCCCCGCCGAGCACTGTACAATCGTCGCTGTCGATCGCCACGGCGCGCTCCTCGACGACGTTGCCCCGCGCATCGCGCGGTCGCCGTCGCGCCCACGCGCCCCACGAGCCCAGGTCGTCCCAGGCGAACGACGCGTCGATCGTGGCGGCGTTGTCCGCCTTTTCCATCACGGCGTAGTCGATCGAGATCGACTCGAGCCCGGCGAAGTGGCGTTCGAGCGCGGAATCGAGCGTAGCGCCTTCCCCCGCCGCCACAGTGAACACTTCGAGCCCCTGCGCCAGCGCCGGCCGATGCCGCTCCAGTGCTGCGAGCAGCGCGCTGGGTCGCCAGACGAACATGCCGCTATTCCAGCGGAAGTCTCCGCTCGCGACGTAGCGCTCGGCGGTGGCGAGGTCGGGCTTCTCGCGAAAACTCTTCACGGTGTACGCGCGCGCGTGACCGGGGATCGGCGCGCCGCGCTCGACGTAGCCGTAGCCCACCTCGGGCCGGTCGGGCCGGATGCCGAAGGTGACCAGGCGATCCGCCTCCTCGGCCACGGCGCAGGCGAGGATCAGGTCGCGGCGAAAGACGTCGAGGTCGGGCACGAGGTGATCGGACGGGAGCACGATCATGGCGTCGTTCGCGCCGGCGGCGCGGGCGAGGATCGCGGCGAGCCCGACGGCGGCCGCGGTGTTGCGGCCCACCGGCTCGGCGACGACGTGCGCCCGGTCGCCGACGAGGCGTCGCACCGGTGCGAGCAGCTCGCGCCCGGTGAGGATCCACCTGCGCTCGGGGTCGACGACGCCGTCGAGCCGCTCGAGCGTGGCGGTGAGGAGGACGGTTCCATCGGCCAGCGGCAGGAGCTGCTTCGGCCGGCCGGGCAGGCTCATCGGCCAGAAGCGCTCGCCACGACCGCCGGCAAGGACCAGCGCGGATCGCATGGGGGCACTGTAGGCTGCCGCGCGCCATTCCTCAAGACCCGTGCGCGCCGTGCTATCGTGCGACGCGATGAGCGACGACCTCCGAGCCCGCCTCCGCCGCACGCCCCTGCTGTTCCATGCGGCGAAGACCGTCCAGGCCGCACTCCTCGCCACGCGGCGCGCGACCTGGCGTGCGAGCCGGGGGGCTGCGATCGCGCGCTATCTCGCCGCCACCGCTCCCGGCGCGCGCGGTCTCACGCTCGGCGCCGGTCACCATCCGCCCGCGGGCTGGCTCGCCACCGATCTCGATCCGCGCGTCGCCCCGGGCGTCCTCCACCTCGACTCGACACAGCCGTTCCCGTTCGCGGACGGGACCTTCGATCGCATCCACTCCGAGCACATGATCGAGCACGTGCCGCTGCCGGGAGGCCGCGCGATGCTGGCCGAGGCCCACCGCGTGCTCCGACCGGGCGGCCGTCTGCGCCTGGCCACGCCCGACCTCGCGCGGCTGGCCGGGCTCGTCGCCCTTCCAGCGGGCGACCCGGCCGGCGCGGAGTACGTGCGCTGGATCGCAGCCACGTTTCCCGCCGACGGCGTCGAGCCGCGTGCGGTCGACGTGCTCAACCACGCGATGCGCGCCTGGGGACACGTGTTCCTCTACGACGAGCCGACGCTGCGCGCCGAGCTGGCGCGCGCCGGATTCGGCGAGGTGACGAGGCACGCCCTCAACGAGAGCGACGATCCCGCGTTGCGCGGCCTCGAGACGCACGTACAGACCGTGGGCGGCGTGGAGCACGTGACGTGGGAGACGATGGTGCTCGAAGCGGTGCGAGCGTGATCCGCCTCGAACGCTACCCGCTCGCCTGGCTGGCCCTCGGCGCTGCCGCGATCGGCGGCTGCATCGCGCCGTTGCTGCCGATCCCGCACGTCCAGCCCGACAGTCTCGCTTTCGAAGCGATCGCGCGCTCGATTCTCGCGGGCACCGGAATCCGTTACCAGGAAGCCCACATGCCGGGGCTCGACCTCTACGCGTTCCGCGCGCCGGGCTACCCGGTGTTCCTCGCCTTTGTCCTTGCGATCGGCGGAATGACCACGCTCCTCGCCATCCAGGGCGCACTCAACGGCCTCTCCGCCGCCCTGGTGGGTGCGGTCGCGGGCGAGCTGGCGGGCGCCCGCGCGGCGTGGATCGCATTCGCCCTGCGCTTCGCGTGGCCGGTGTCCTGGGGACATGCCAGCGTCGTCGAGAGCGAAATCCTGTACGAGGTGCTCACCGTGCTCGCCACCTGGCTCATCCTCGTCGCGGTGCGACGGCGCTGGCTCGGGCTCGCCGTGCTCGCCGGCGGCGTGACCGCGGCCGCGATCCTCGTGCGCCCCGTGGGACTGGGGCTGGCCGGTGCGATCGGCCTCTGGCTTCTGTTCAAGCAGCCCCGCGCGGCCGTCGCGTTCGGCGCCGCGGCTCTCATCGCCTGGGCGCCGTGGCCGGTGCGCAATGCGCGTGTACTCCATGCCTTCGTGCCCTTCACCACCAACGGCGGCGCCACGGCGTGGGCGGGCACCACCGACGGCGACGTCCTGCCGGCCTACCTGTGGATGGGAGAGAACCTGTCCCTGGGAGAGATCGGATTCGACCGCCACTATCGCGCGCTCACCCTGGAGCGGATCCACGATCACCCGGCGCATGTGGCGGCCGCGGTGGCGCAGCGCGCCTTCATCTACCTGGGCCCGATCCGGGGACGCGATGCGGACCTGTGGGTGCATCGCTTTGCCATGATGGCGGCGCTCGCTGCGCTCGGGCTCGCCTGGTCCCGCCCGCGCGTGCTGCTGCCCGGCCTCATCTGGCTGGGACAGGGCGCCGTGCTGGTGCCGGTGTACCTGATCTCGCGCTATCGGTTCCCGACCGAGTGGTGCGTCGCGGTGGCGGCCGCGATCGGGCTCGTGGCCCTGGGCAAGCAGTTGGGATTGCGGAGGGCGGGCCTGATCGCCACGGGGGCGCTCCTGCTCGCCCTGTTCGGCTCGCTGGCGCTCGCCTGGCGGGGCTGAACCGCCCTCACCCCGCCGTTCGCAGGACCTCGTGGATCGCGGCAGAAACCACGTCCGCATGTTCGTCGGGCATCTCGGGGTACAGCGGCAGGCTGATGCACTCGCGCGCGATGGCTTCGGTGTGCAGCAGCTCCTGGCGATCGAATCCGTACTTCTCCAGTACCGGCTGCTGATGGATCGCCAGCGGATAATGCACGGTGGTTTCGACGCCGCGCTGCTCAAGTTCGTCCCGCAGCCAGTCGCGGCGCGGATGGCGGATCACGTAGAGATGGTGCACGTGACGACCGTCCTTGGCCAGGGCCGGACGGGTGACGGCCGCATCGGCGAGCAGGCGGTCGTAGCGCTCGGCGAGCGCGATGCGCCGGCGCGTCCACTCCTCGAGATGGCGCAGCTTCACCTGCAACACCGCACCCTGGAAGCTGTTCATGCGGTAGTTGTAGCCCACGTCCACGTGCAGGTACTTCTCGGCCATGGCGTGATTGCGCAGCATCCGGCACGTCGCCGCCAGCGCGGGATCGTTCGAGACGACGGCGCCCGCCTCGCCATAGGCGCCCAGGTTCTTGCTCGGGTAAAAGCTGTAGCAGCCGATCGTGCCCAGCGAGCCGGCGCGACGACCGCGGTACTCGGCTCCCTGCGACTGGGCGCAATCCTCGACGACCGGGATCCCGTGCTCACGGGCGATCGCGAGGATGGGGTCCATGTCGGCCATCTGGCCGTAGAGATGCACGACGATGATCGCGCGCGTGCGGGACGTCACCGCCTTCTGCAGCGCCGCCGGGTCCATGGTCATCCTGGACGGGTCCACGTCGACGAACACCGGGCGCGCACCCGTATAGAGGATGGGCCACGCGGTGGCCACGAAGCTCATGGACACGGTGACGACCTCGTCCCCGGGGCCGATGCCGAGCGCGCGAAGGGCGACGTGCAGCGCGCTCGTGCCATTGTTCACCGCGATGCAGTGGGCGACGCTGCAGTAGGCCGCGAACTGTTCCTCGAATGCGGCGACCGCCGAGCCATTGGTGAATCCGCCGTCGGCGAGCACGCCCGCCAGGGCCGCGTCGATCTCGGGGCGAATGGTCGCCAGCTGTTGCGCGAGGTCGAAGAAGGGAACCTTCACCGCCGGGCGTGTACCAGGGTCGTGAACCACGTCGCTCTCCTATTTCTTGATGCCGAGGCCGAGAAACACGAAGGGGCGGAGCATGCGCCACCATCCCGTGAAGGGCTTGATCTTGCTGTACTCGACTCCGCGGACTCCCGGATAGGTCTTGGTCACGGGAACCTCGCAGGTGCGGAAGCCGAGCTTGTAGGCCTTCCAGTGGACGTAGTACTCGAACTCGTAGTCGTCGAGCCACTCCTGCGTGATGTCGACCTCCGGGTGATCGAAGATCGCCAGGCGATAGGCCCGGAAGCCATTCGTCAGGTCCGTGCACGAGCGGCCCATCGACAGGCGAAACCACGCGCTGAGCAGCTGGATCGCCGCCCAGCGGAATGCCGGCAGGTGCGGACTGGATCCGCCCGGGAGAAACCGGCTCCCCTGCACGTAGTCGGCACGATCCTCGAGCAGCGGCGCCAGCAGACGCGCGATCTCGGCCGGGTCATCCTTGTTGTTGCCCGCCATGACGACCATGAACTCGGCGCCCCGGGCGCGCGCCTCACCGACCACGCGCCTGAGACAGAAGCCGATGCCGCGCCGCGCATCGTTCCGCAGCGGTTCGATCCCGGCGGCACGCAACAGGTCCGCGCCGCCGTCGGAGGAGCCGTCGTCGACCGGCAGCCACAGGTCGACCGGTGCGGCGGACAGCCGCGGGACCAGGAGCGCCAGCTTCCCGCGCTCGTCGTGGAACGGAAACGTGGCGACGACGCGCGGAGCCCCGCTCAATCCGCCACCTTGCGCAGGAACCTCGCCGGATTGCCGACCCAGATCTCCCCGGCGGGAACGCTCTTCGTCACCACCGCCCCGGCACCGATCATCGCGCCCGCGCCGATGGCGATGCCGCACAGGATCACCGATCCGGATCCGATCGAGGCGTCGTCCCCGATGACCGTGCGCTCGAGCGTCCAGTCGACCTCGCTCTGCAGGGCGCCGTCGGCGTTGGTGGCGCGGGGCACCATCGTGTTGGTGAACATCACGCCATGACCGACGAAGACGCGATCCCCGATCTCCACGCCCTCACAGATGAACGTATGGCTCGAGATCTTGCATTGCTTCCCGACCGACGCGCCCTTCTGGATCTCGACGAACGTGCCGAGTCGCGTCCCGTCGCCGATCGTGCATCCGTACAGGTTGACGAAGGCGTGGATCTGCACGCCTTCCCCGAGCACGACATCGTCCGCAATTCGACAGAACTCCATGCGATCCCTCCGCGCGTCGCTCACAGGGACTCGACGACCACGTTCTTGCGATTCTCGTTCACCAGCAGCACCGAGCTCGAGCGCTCCTCGAGCACGAAGTAGAGCGGCCGGTCCTTCACTTCGCCGAGCAGCCGCCCCATGTACTCGCTGAGCGTCGCCAGCATGACGAACATGAACGCAAACATGGTGGACTCGAACATCTGCTGCGTGGCCCAGCCGGGCGCGACGTCGCGGGCCAGGAGTCGCACGGCGAGCACGTAGACGACATGCACGGCGCAGGCGAAGGCGAGCGAGAGGCCGAGGATGCTGGCGACGCGCAGCGGCTGCGTCGAGTTCGCCACCGTCATGTTGATAGCCAGCCCGATCGCCTCCCCCGGCGTGCGGCCTCGCACGCGGGGCCTCCGGAAGCGCGGCTCGTAGGTGAACGGCTGGCCGCCGAAGCCGACATAGGTGCCGAACGTCCGCAGGTAGCGCAGGCGATCCTTGATGCGAGTGATCGCGTTGACGCTCTGCCGGCTGTAACCCCGGAAGTCGGTCGAGTTGCGCGGCAGGTCGATCCCAAGCACCCGGTTGAAGTACCAGTAGAACACCCGGGCACCGAGCGAGAGCAACGGCGACTCGACGGGCCGGCGCGCCCGGATTCCATAGGCGATCCCGGCCCCGGCGCGGCACGACTCGACGACCTGGGGAATGAGCTCCGGCGGATCGCACTCGGGAAGCAGCACGACGACGAAGTCGCCGATCACCGTGTCGAGACCGGCCGAGATCGCGACATCCCGCCCGAACCGTCGCGAAAGCCGGAGGAGCCGGATGCACGGCTCATCGCGCAGCAATGCGCCGGCGACCTCCCAGGTCGCGTCGGTCGAG